>JASGCL010000052.1 GCA_030054115.1 Hydrotalea sp. | reverse complement strand
GTCGGCGGCCTCACCCCACCATATTGTAAAAAAAATAATCCCCCAGCAAAAACAACGGCGTCTGCCCCACCGCCCAATCGGGGTGGTCCTCGGCATGGTGAAAATGGGTCGGGTTGAGCCGTGCATCATCACCAACATCTCCCAAAACATCGCGCGACCCATCGACAAAAAATTTTATGGTCGGCGATAAAGTGATAACATTTTTCACCGCGCGGCGGGCGACGCGGCGGCAAATTTGAAAATCTTTACGCTGTTGGCTGGCGCGGTAAAAATGCCCCATCGTGCGGCCAAATTCTTGCCACGCCTGGTATTGGTTTTTTTTCAAACACACCGCCACCACATCGTCGCCAAATAATTGCCGCAGTTTGGCCGAATTTTCCGCCAACCGCACCCGCGTCATGACCGACAGGGCGATGGTTTCCAACAAAATAATATTGCACGGAAACCCGCCACCAAATAATGTCATGGCCAGTATTTCTTCCTTTAACCCCAGCCATGGTTCGGGCATAAAAAATTGACGTTCGTGAGACGCGTCGGGGAACAGGTTAATAATATTGTGCATGGTGATTTCTCCTTATTGCTGATGGTTGTTATTGCCCAATTATTTGTCCCGATTCTCGTCGGCATGATTGGCGACAGGAATTTCGTTGTCATTTTTATTATCGGCCGTTTGGTTTGGCTTTGCGTGAATTTTGTAAAATGGCGATTCGATACAACCGGCCACCGCGTCCAACCCATCGTCGTGGCCGGTGTTATTGTTCAATTGAAAATCGGCAATTTCATTATAAAACCGCCCGCCGTTTTTTCCCTTATCGCCATGGCGCAACCGGCGATGCACATGCAACGCGCCGGCCGATAACAAACTATCGAACGCGGCAAAAATTCGCGCCCGTTTGTTTTGTCGATGGCTGATTTCATTCACCACCCATAATTTTTTTTGGCGGCGAATTTCCTGGCGCAACAGGCCGGGCAAAAATTTCCCTAAGCCATTGTTTTCAATCGTAATGCCACGGGCGAAATTTCGCGCCATAATCGCCATCACCTGGGTTATCTGCACCATCGCCGGGTTATCGCGATGTTGCAACCCCATGCCGGCCAAATCGTAACGCGCATCGCCGTCAAATTTATTGTCAAGATAAACCAATTCATGCAGGTAAAAATGCCCGTCGCCGTCCATCGCCATTACCGCCACCACCGACCCATCGGCCGATTTGTGGCGGTCGCCAAACGCCGGGTCCCAAAAACAGCCGATGGAATCGATCGCTGTGTTCAACACCGCACCATCGGCCAGGTCGCACCCCACCAACCGCATCTGGCCAATTTGGTTGCGTTCGTTGTAAACCAAATCGCCGTCATATTCGCGTAGCCGTTGATGGTGCAAACCATGGCCATTATGGTTGTCGATTTTTAACATCATCTGGCTCAAGAATTTTTTGTCGCCGTGACGTTGTTGCAAATTGTTGATATGGGCGGGCGTGAATTTTTCGGGCCACACCGACTGGCCATGTTCGTCCATCACCGGCATGACAAACGATTCGAACCCCGCCAAAAAACCATCGCGCGCCGTGTTGTAAATACTATCCGGCCCGTGCGGCGTGCCAACATATAATTGCAACCCGCCCGGCAATTGGCGTGAAACCCCATCGGCCTCGTTGTTGCCCTCATCATCGCCATTGCTCGGTGTCAGGATAAAATCCACCTCGGCCAATCGCCGCCGCAACTCGCCCCGTTGGTCGCTGTTGTGGCTGTTGTTGATAACCTCGACATCGTCGCAAATAACCACGTCGGCGCGAAAACCGGTTATGTTGCCGTAAATACCGCGCGCCATCATCGACGGGTCGCGCAACACCAACCGCCGCGCAATGGTGAATTCATCACGCGCCCATTGGTCGGGGGTTTGCGGTTTTAAATTTTTTAACAATGGGTGGCGGTCGAACAAATACCGCACCGCCCGCACCATCTTGGTGGCCAATCCCTGCTCGGCCGACAACACCAAAATTCGCAGGTCGTTGTCGCGGTAAAGCAACCAAGCGCAAAACAACCCCACCAGCGTCGATTTGCCCGATGCGCGAAACGCCATCAACAACAATTGCCGTTGTTGATTTTGCCAAGCATTGGCCAAAAAATTGGCCATCGCCTGTTGGTGCGCCGGAAATGGCCGGCGCTCGACCACGCACCACAGGGCGGCAAATAATGAAAAACTGACCAATTGCTCGTCCAATTGTTCGCCCGCTTGGTCGTCGCTGGTGGTGGATGTGATATTGTTTTTATTCATCGCCGTGGTCGCCGTCGTTGGTGGTTGCGCCTTGCGCCTTGGGGCCAAGGATTTTTTTATCGATAAGGGTTTCCGCCCGCGCCAATAAATTGGTGATTTCGGTTTTTTCGCGGCCGTTCGGCGATGGATTCAATTCCAACACCAAGGCGATGTTTTGCAAAATCATTTTTAGCGTCTTATGTTTCTCATGCAGGTTTTTTAACAATCGTTGATGTTGCGCCATGTCGTCGCTGTCCATCGCCATGACCTGCGCCACCGGTTGCATCGCCAAATCATCGATTTCGCCCAATAATTTATTTAATAAATTTGGCAATTCATTGCTCAGGATTTTTTTTATCGACAGGCTGGTGTTTTTCCTGCCCTTGCCGTCCTCATTGTTATTCTCGTGGTTATTATTATTTTGGTTATCGCTCATGGTGGTTGGCATCTTTCCTTTGGTTTTTTGGTTGACGAAAATTGTTGTTGGCTAAATTGTTGGTCGGCCAGCGGGTGATTTTCTGCTCAATACGGCGCAGGGCGTTGGTCGTGTCGCGTTGGTAACCCTCGCCGCGATTGTGCAATATCATCACCAAATCATTTAGCGATTCCAAATGCGCCGTTAAGTTTGTCAGGTGTTTATCGAACAACCGAAACATAAAATACAACGACAGCATTGACACCGACAAACCGGTGGCGTTGTCGATAAAAAACCTTATCAATTGGGTGTCGCCGGCGTCGAACGCGGTGGCAAAATGATTTATGATTGGCATGGTATTTTTTTCTTTCAATTGTTTGTTCTATGCCGACCCCGCACCCGCCCCCATAAAAATCTTACAATTTTTGGGGTGGGGGCGGGCGGGGTGGATTGGTTGGTTATTGTTGCACTTATTTCTTTACAGGCGATGGTTGTCGTTATTATTATTGTTGTTGTTTTTTGATAGATCGCTAAGGTTGGCAACACCGCGGCCGATGGTGTTCAGCAAATCGACGGTGGCGGGAAATGGGTTATAGGGTTGCACCGCATTGCCGCCAAAATCATTCGCACCGATAAGGCCGGCCTCCTGCTTCCGCAACGCCGTGGCGCGCGCCAATTGTTCCAGGTCGGTTGTGTTTTTTTGGCTTAATGCCAACAACGCATTTTGCGCCGAACCGCTGGTCGGGTCGATGCCCGATTTGTAATAATAATTTTGCAGGGCGGCGATGGCCTTATTCTGTTGCGCCAACAAGGCGCGTTGTTGCGCGGTGGAATCCAATTGCACCTGTTGCTGGGCAATGGCTTGCCGTTGCTGGTCGGTGGCCTGTTGCCGGTCGGCGGCGGCGCGTTGTTGGTCATTGGCCTCCTCCTGTTGTTTTGCCTGTATGATGGTGCTGGCGATGGTGATGGGCAATGCCAAAAGCGATAATGCGGTCATGGTATTTTTTTCCTTTCGTTGGGTTGTTTAGTTGGTGGGGGTTTGGTTGCTGATGGTCGACAAAAGATATTCTTCCTTGGCCGACAGCAAGGTTAGGGGATAGGGGTTTTGGTAAGAAATTTGCCACAATGCTTCCGATACCTCCTGCAACCAGCCAGGCAGGGCGAAGGTCGCCCAGCCGCTGTAGGGCACAAGACTTGGTGGCGTGCCGTCGCTTGGTGCAATGTTGGTGGCGGGGTTAAAAACATAATTATTCACCGCCCCCTGAAATTTCTTACCATCGCTGTTTTGCCAACACAGCACCGGCGTGTCCTTCACCAAAAATGACAGGCGTGCCAATTTCATCGCCGAAAAACTCGACCGGCCGCCGGGGCCCGAAAATCGGTGGAGCGGTTTTAACACCGACCCAAACACCAAGCCAACCGCAAATGGCGTATTGAGGTCGAGCTCCGGCGGCAGGGTGAGGCTTACCGCCGGCGTCGCCGGGGTCAGGCTTGGCGCAACCATGGTTTTTTTCAATTGGCCATGTTGGTAAAGGGCAATTGCCTGGCCGGCGCAAAAATTTTCCAATGAAAATGTGGTGACGCGGTCGGTCATGGCGGGTTTTTGGTCGACACCATCGGCGATGTAATTGCTGTCAAAGGTTTCGACATAAATCGCCGCGCCGCGTTTTACCAACAGGTAAGGTTGTTCGACCAGCGCGCTGGTGTTTTGAATATTGTTGCGACCGGCGACAATGCCCACCACCGTGCCATTGGTGGTGATTTGCCCCCAGGCGAAAATTTGCGCCTCCTGGTAGTAGGTCATCACCGCCAACGTGCCATCGGTTTTTAACCCATAGAGCAATTTTTTCTGCGGGTCGTAATGGAGCGCGGTCAGGCCGGTGGTCAGGCTTTGCGCCTGGCGGTTAATAATCGCGTGGGTGTAACCCTTGTTGATATCCGACCATTGCACCTGGTGCAGGGTTCTTTGGTCCTTGCCCAAAAACACCGTGCTACCCTCGATGCTCAGGGGCGGGGTGGCGGCCTGGTTGCTCATGCCGTAACGGCTTTGCCGCGCCAGGCCGAGCGTGGTGGGGGTCAGGCTGTCAACCGGACAGGACCATTCGGCAAGGTTGGTGTAAATTTCCAAATACCGGCCGGCCACCAACCATTGCACCTCCTCGGCCTGGTCGGCGGTGATGTTAAAGACAATGGCGTCGCCATCGCCGCTACTCCCCAAATCAAAATTGTAATAATTACCCAATTTTGACATCCAAATTTTGGCGGGAAAAGATTTTGTGCCACCAAATATCATCCGCCCTTGATAGGTTATGCCAACCCGTGGGTAACCGCGCGGAAATGAAAAGGCTTGCTCGGTAAATGCGCCGTTGGTGGTGGCCGATGTCCAACCGGTCAGCGGCGACAGAATCCGCACGTAGGCGTTGCGTTTGTCGATAACGCTGGAAATTTGCACCACGCCGCCAAATAATTTGAAGCAGGTATTAACATGGTCGGCCAAAACACCGGTGCCGATAAAATAATCGCTGGTGGTTTTTATTGTCACCATCGGCGCGGCCGGTGTCGTGCTGGCGGCCGAGCAAGACATAAAAACCCCGTTGGCAAAGGTTTCAAAAGGCATGAAGGGAACATTGTTGGCGTCCTTTTCAAACACAAAATCAACCTTGTTAAATTGATAGGGGGTGTTGTTGTTGGCGTTGGGGGTGTTGGCACTGCAGGTAATAAGGGTCGGCAAAATACCATCTTGGCATAATAACGTGCCGAGCGTCGTGTCGGTTACCTTGATGGATTGCACGATAGACGCCCCCCAATTATGAATACCAAAACTTATCCGATTGCCCTGTTGGTCAAATATGTCGATATTGCCGGTTTCGGGCAAGCCATTGCCGACCGCCACATAACCCGGCTTGATGGCGATAATCGCGCCGGTGGTGCGCCCCCATTGCGACGACAACAAACGAACATCGTTGAGGTGGTTAGCGTAATTGCCGGTCAATTTTTTCATAATCGCCAGGCCGGCGCGGCGCGTCAGCGTGCCCTCCAACCGCACTTCAAAATTTTCCAATTTGCGCGCGCCATGTTGGTAAAGGGTGGTGTTTTCATTGCCCATGTAATTCGGGTCGATGATGCCGGTGTTAAAATCGGTCTGTTCAATAATTTGTCGAATGGTCATGTTGCTTACTCCAAATGATGTTAAAAAATATTTAGCGTTTTTCAATAAGTGGGTAACGCGCCGCAATTGGCGCGGTCGCGGTCAGGCCGTTGTCCTGCGCCCGTGCGTTTTTATATTCGTTGGCCGCCTTGCCCAGCAAAAATTGCGCGCGGCTTATATCCTCGGTAATCGGCAGTGCCATTTCGGCGGTTAAATAATCGACCAATAATTTGGCAAAATAAATCGGGAAAAACTGCTCGTCGATTTTTAACAAACAATCGATAACCGGCTGTTGGTTTTTGCTCAGCAAGATATTATCGGCCAGGATATAATCGTTGCGCGTGCCGCCGAGCGGCGTCAGCATCATCAAAAAATTATCCGGCAATTGATATTGGTTGTGTTTTGGGTAAAGGGTTTGCCAAGTGGCGATGGGGGTTGCCACGGCGGGCAGGGTCACGCCGTTTTTTATTAAAAATCGCCAGGCATGGCGCGTCAATAAATCGCCAAGCACTATCGGGTAAAGTTGCTTGGCAATTTTTGCCTCCAAGCGGTTGTCGTCCAGGCTGGCGATGCTGTCACTGCCGAGCGACAGAAGCGCGCTGTTGCAAAAATAAAGTTGGCTGTAAATAATATTGTCGGTCATGGCTTTGTGGTCTTTCTGTTGGTGATGATAAAAAAAATAGGATTTAATTCTTTAAGGGGGAGGAAGCAGGGAGGAGAGGGGTAACTTCCTCACCCCTTAAAGAAACTCGTTACAAGTGGGTGATGGTTAATTGCTGTCGGCGCAACGCACGCGCACCACGCCGGTGGTGTCCAGCACGCCGGCGCCGATGCTCAACATGTTGCAGACAAACCATGCGGCCTTATCGCCGTGCCATGAAATATCTGTTTTGATATCGTTGCCAGCGGCCAGGCCGATGGCGCGGCGGTGATACCAATAACATTGGCGCGCACCATTCACGATGCTAAGGCCGCTGTGATAAACAAACGTCGTGCCCAACCAACTTTTGGCTTGGGTGTTTTGCCACGGCAATTGTTCTTGCGACACATATTGCGCGTTGGCAAATTCGGGTATTGCCATCAAATCAGCCCATTGTTTGTAACCGATGACGAAATAACGTTCGCCATCGTCGGGCACGTCATTTTTGCCCAGGGTTTGAAATGCGGCCAAAACCTTTTCCTTGGTCAAGCCCACCGTATCGGCCAAATTGCCGCTACCGGTTACGTTGATGGTGGCGGCAACCGCGTCCAGCGCGGCGATGATATTATCATCGGTTTTGCGCCCCAGGGCGTAGGCACCATTTTGCGCCGCGACCATGCGTTCGTCGACGTTGGTTTTCAATTCGTCCAGCGCGTCGACCCATTCGCCGCAATAATAATCGTTGAGCAGGACCTCAACCACTTCATGCGCCAGGCGCATCACCGGCACATCGCCGTTGCGTGATTTGCTGTCGGCGGAACCTTTCCCAATTTTTGGGAAAATTGCCGCTATACCGCGAATGTTGTTTTTGAAACGCACCGTGGGGCGCAGTTTTGAACCCTGCCGTTGGAAGGCTTCGTTGACCTCGGCCTCGTAATACTTGACGAAGCTGGTGGAGATGGTGTTGGTGGGATTTGCAGGCATGAAATTTTTTCCTTTCTTGAAAAAAAATAAAGCAAATGATGTTAATCAACCACGCGCATGGGATAATTCCCATGGCGGTGGGAGATTAACGAGTTGGGGGTAAAGAAAATGACGGGTGCGGGGCATAAAGCAAAACCACATTGCCGTTATTTTTGAAGCGGATAATAAAGCCGGCCGATAAAGGCGGGTTGTTTATTGTCCGTGGGCTTCTTATATTTCTTTATTTCCCCTTAAAATAAGAACAAATAAAGAACATATAAAATACAAATATAGAACAAAATGGGCGATGTCAAG
>JASGCL010000051.1 GCA_030054115.1 Hydrotalea sp. | reverse complement strand
GCATCAATTTTCCATCGACGTTGTTCGCCAATAAATTGGTGTTTATATCTTGTGCCGCATTGTTGCTGGCTTGTTGCGCCAGGGCCTGGTTGGCAAATAACCCACTGCTAAGAATGGTTGTGATGAGCATCGCGCATGATAGTTGTGATATCGCTACGTTGCGTGGGTGCGTTTTAACGCCAGTAAGTAGGTTGTGTTTCATGATATGTCCCTTTCTCACGAAATATGGTTGTCCACAATTGCTAAACAACTCCATGCTACCTAGCCTGGCGTTTATAATCTCTTTGTCCTTAAAAGTCAATGTTTAACTTCAAATGATACTTTTTCACCTATGCTTTCACTACCGCAAGCGCGGCAAAACTATTATCGTTTTTCTCTCGGGTGGCATTCACGCGCTTCGCGGCGATTAACGCACCATCAGGTAACCACAAAATTTTCGTTCGATTATTTTGAATATACCAATCAACCCATAGGTCAAGACAAGGTAGACAAGAGCGGCGGTTAACATGCCCTCGTAAGCGACATTGAAGGAAGCATTAAGCCAACGCGCCGCGCCGGTAATATCCATCAGGGTAAAAATTGAAGCGATGGAGGAAGATTGCATGAGGTAAATGACCTCGTTATTATAAAGCGGCAAGACGCGGCGGAATGTCGAGGGGAAAATAATTTTTCGATAGATTGCCAATTTTGACAGCCCAAGGGTTTTGGCCGATTCGATTTCGCCCGGCGGCGTGCCCAAAATACCATTGCGCAAAATTTCGGTGGTGTAGGCACCGGTGTTGAGCGAAAAAACCATAATCACGCAAAAATACTCGTCTTTCAAAAAATTCCAGGCCCACGAATCACGCACCGCCTCAAACTGCGCCAAGCCATAATACACCAGATAGGTTTGCACCAACATCGGCGAACCGCGAAACAGCAGGCTGTAAAAACGCGTGATGTTGCTTAACACCGGCACCTTTTCAACAATAATAAGCGATGACGCCACCGCCAGAAAAAAACCAAAAAACAGCGGCACCGCGGTCAGGAACAGGGTCATCCCTATCCCTTGCAAAAATACATGAAGGTGGTCGAACACCAATTTGATATCAAACATGTTTATAGTCTTATTCTTTTTTTTTATGGAGGGTTATTGGTAACGACGCCGGAATTTAAAGGTGCGTCTTTCTAAATAATTAAAAAAACTGCTTGAAAATATCGTTAACGAAAAATAAAATATCACCACCGCGACAAAAAACACAAATGGTTGTTTGGTGGCCTTACCCGCCTTATCCGCGTAGCCCACCAAATCATAAAGCCCAATCACCGACACCAAGGCGGTGGATTTGACCAACACCTGCCACACGTTGTTGACGCCGGATAAAGCCGCAACCACCATGGGGGTTAAAATTATTTGACGCAAAATAGTGAGGCGGTCAAGCCCAAGGGTTTTGGCGGCCTCGACCTGGCCTTTCGGAATCGCGAGATAGGCGGCGCGAAAGGTTTCAACCAAAAACGCACCATTGTAAAACCCCAGGGTGATAACACCGGCCCAAAATGCGCTGACATTAATGCCGCCCAAATTAAAATGGTCGCTCAGCCAATTCATTACCACCTGGCCACCATAGAACACCAAAAATATCATCACCAAGTCGGGAATGCCGCGGCATATAATGGTGTAGATATTACCCACGCCGCGCGCGATGCGGTTGCGACTTAATCTGGCGTAACAGCCGACCGCCCCCATCAGCACCGCCAAGCCAAATGATAAAAAAGCCAGGGCCAGGGTGGTAACCAACCCCGATAAAAGCAGGGGGCCATATTGAAATAAGATGGTGAAATCCATGGTGTTAAGGAACCGCTTAAACTAATCTTGTCGCGTTAAAATAGCATAAAAAAATGGGGCTTCAAAGAATTTATTTCCCCGAAGCCCCATTAAAACCTGTCAATTTTTTTTCAGCAATGGTTATTTGCCGTAGATGTCAAAATCGAAATATTTTTTATTAATTTTGGCATAATCACCATTTTTGCGAATGGTGGTGATGGCTTTGCTGAAGTCATCGCGCAAGGCGGTGTCTTGTTTACGCACGCCAACCCCGACACCGGTGCCCAAAATGGCCGGGTCATATTGGTCTTTGCCAAAGGCGGCGAAACCCTTCGCCGCCGGCGTTTTTAGGAATTCGCCCAACGGAATCGAATCGACAAAAATCGCATCAAGCCGACCCGCCACCAAATCGGCGTTGGCCGATTCCTGCGTGGCGTAGGAACGCAATTTCACATCGGGGTATTTCTTTTTCATGAAAGCCTCCGACACGGTGCCTTGTTGCACGCCAACGGTTTTGCCCTTTAGCGCGCCAGCATCATCGGACAAATTAGCCGATTTTTTGCCAGCAAAACGCGCCGGCGTGTTGTAATATTTGTCAGAAAAATCAATTTTCTTTTTCCGTTCGTCGGTTATCGACATCGATGCAATAATCGCGTCGCATTTTTTGGCCAACAGGGCGGGAATCATGCCATCCCAATCCATTTTGACCATTACCGGCGTTTTGCCCATTTGTTTGATTAAGGCATTGGCGATGTCTATATCAAACCCAACCACTTCACCCGATGGCGAAATGGTCGAAAATGGGGGATAGGCACCTTCGACGCAGACTTTCACTGCATCGGCGGCAACGCCACGGCTGGCCATTGTCAAGGTGAGAAAACCCACCGCAAGCAATGTTTTGTATGATTTGTTTTTCATGGTTTGAACCTCCTCGTTTGTATGTTCAAAAGTTTATATTGTCCCTGACTTAGTCCCTCTATCGCTTTATAGCAACACCCGCAACAATTTTTTTTATAAAAAAAACTACTTATAAATATCAAAATTAAAATATTTATCGTTGATTTTCTTATAAGCACCATCGGCACGAATACCCTTTATCGCCTTGTTCAGGCCGTCGCGCAGGGCGGTGTCGCCCTTTCGCAGGCCGATGCCGGCACCGATGCCCAAAATTTTGGGGTCGTTATGGTCCTTGCCAAAAACGCCAAGGCCAGCCGCTTGCTTGGTTTTTAAAAACTCGGCAAGCGGCACCGAATCTTGAAAAATGGCATCGACTCGGCCGGCCAATAAATCGGCGTTGGCCTCATCCTGCAGGGCGTAGGCGCGCAATTTTATATCGGGGTATATCTGCTTCAAATAATCAACCGCGATGGTGGCCTGTTGCACGCCGACCGTAATGCCCTTTAACGTGGCCGGCGCGTCATTGGCAAAGCGACCTTTTTTAGCAACAAACCGCAATGGCGGGTTGCCATAATATTTGTCGGTAAAATCGATTTTCTTTTTCCGCTCGTCGGTTATCGACATCGATGAAATAATTGCGTCGCATTTTTTGGCCAGCAACGCCGGAATAATGCCATCCCAATCCATCTTCACCATGGTGTATTTCTTACCCATTTTTTCCACAATCGCGCGGCCGATATCAACATCAAACCCAATAATTTCGCCCGATGGTGAAATGCTGGAATAGGGCGGGTTTGCCCCCTCGATACATACCCGAACGCTGTCATCGGCGGCGATTGCATTAGGGGCAGTTGTTAAGAAGCTGGCAGTCAAACCAAGCGTCGTGGCCAGGGTCATGGCCAAATTTACGCCCAGCGTCGCCGCCTTGCTCACCACCTTGGGCGGTAATTTTTTATTTTTCATTTTCTGCTCCTTAAGAAATCTATTTAAAAAAACTATTTATAATGTTTATGATAATAGCTTACAACCACCAGCGCAAGCATTATTTTTTATTTTAAACAAAAAACTACTTATAAATATCAACGTCAAAATATTTATCGTTAATTTTTTTATAAACGCCATTGGCGCGAATCGTCTTTATTGCTTTGTTAAAGCTTTTACGCAAAGCGTTATCTTCCTTCCGGACGCCGATGCCGGCGCCACTGCCCAAAATACTGCGGTCGCGATGTTCAACGCCGAACATCGCAATATTGGCTTCCTTCGCTTCCTTGGTTTTTAACAATTCTTTTGTCGGAATGACAACTTGGAACATCGCGTCCAATCGGCCATTGAGCAAATCGGCATTGGCTTCGTTCTGGGTGACGTAGGACCGCATTTTTACCTCGGGGTATTTTTGTTTTATATATTCCTCGGCCACCGATGCACGTTGCACGCCGACCGTTTTGCCTTTTAAGGTTTCTGGCTTGTCATCGGGGAACGCGCCTTTTTTTGCGACAAATCGTTCGGGCGGCGGGGCGTAATAGGGTTCGCTGAAGCTTATTTTTTTCTTACGCTCCGCGGTGGTGGCCATCGACGAAATAATCGCGTCGCATTTTTTGGCCAACAGGGCGGGGATAATCCCATCCCAATCCTGCTTCACCAGCTTATATTTCTTGCCCATCGTCTTTGCCAGGGCGCGACCGATATCGACATCGAACCCGACGATGCTACCATCGGCGGCCAATTCGTTGTAGGGTGGCGAGCCACCCTCGACACAAACCTTAAGCTCGTTATCCGCGGCAAAGGCCAGCTTCATGCCATGGCCGCAAAACGGCCCCGCCATAATGCCCAATAATAACCATCTTAAACTTTTCATGTCGCTGCCATTAAAATGATATTGTTGTAAAAAATATTTTATTTTGAAATATCAAAATCAAAATATTTATCGTTGATGGTTTTATATTCGCCGCTGGCATGAATGGCCTTTATTGCTTTGTTAAAACTTTTCCGCAGGTCTTCATCCTCTTGCCGCACGCCGATGCCCGCCCCCGGCCCCAGAATTTTTACATCGCGGTGGTCAACGCCAAACAGGGCAATGTTGGCCGCGATAGCTTCCTTGGTTTTTAAAAAATCCTTTGTCGGCACGACATCTTGAAAAATCGCATCGACCCGACCATCCAACAAATCAGCATTGGCCTCGTTTTGCGTGGCGTAGGATTTTAATTTGACCTCGGGGTATTTTTCTTTCAAGAACTCCTCGGCGATGGTCGCCCGTTGCACGCCGATGGTTTTGCCCTTTAAGGTTTCGGGTTTATCGTCGGGGAATTTGCCTTTTTTTGCCGCGAACCGTTCCGGCGGCGATGCGTAATAGGGGTCGGTGAAACTGATTCTTTTTTTACGCTCCTCGGTTATTGCCATCGACGAAATAATCGCATCGCATTTTTTCGCCTTGAGGGCGGGGATCATGCCATCCCAATCCATCTTTACCATGTCATATTTCTTACCCATTTTTTTCAGCAGGGCGCGACCGATGTCAACATCGAACCCAACAATCTCACCATTTGGTGACAATTGGTTATAGGGGGGCGAACCGCCCTCGACGCAAATTTTTAAACTATCGCCCGCCGCCTGGGCTTGCTTCGCGCCATAACCGGCGTGGGCGCAAAGCACCGCCACCGCACTCAATAATAATAATTTTATATTTTTCATTTTATTTTTTCCCTCCAAGAAATATTTTTTACAAAACGCCCTTGCTCTAATGATAGGAGTGCGCCGCAGGTCGTGGCCAGTGGCCAATCGCCCAAATGGCTATTTTGCGGGTGTTTTGTCTATAACAGCAAAATAAAAAATCAATTATACCGCCAGCGCGGCCAATAATTCACCGGCGAGATACAAACTGCCACAGATAACCACGCGGTTGTATTGACCGGCTTGTTTGATTTGTTCCAACCCCGACCGCCAATCGCGCGCCGGCGTGGCGGCCAGGCCGAGGGTGGCGGCAACCTGGGCCAAATAATTTGGGTCGTGGGCATGGTGTTCGCCGCCATCGCCCAAGCCGACCGGAAAAAAATGAATGGCGTTTTTACCCAAGGGCAAAAATTCGGCCAAGAAATCTTGCGGCGCGCGATTATGCAACATTGCAAACAGCAATGCGGTTCGGGCGGTTGGCGCGCCATTGCTTGGCAAGTTTTTCAACCACGCCGCCATTGCCCGTGCGCCGTTGGGGTTATGGCACCCGTCCAACCACACGCTGGTGGTCGCGGGTAAACCGAGCGACAGCGGCGGTAGCGGTTGCAAACGCGCCGGCCAGGTTGTGGCCGCCAAGCCATGGCGGATGGCGTCGCGTTTTATATCGCGCTGGAGCAATGCAAAAAAATGAAGCACCGCAGCGGCCGCCACCGCACCGTTCATATATTGGTGCGCGCCGGCCAATGCCGGTTGGCCAAGGTTTATTTGCTGGTTGTTGTGCGAAAGAATGAGCTCATCGCCCGCCACGGCGTAATCCACCACTTGCAATGTTTTATTATTTTTTTGCGCTTGGGTTTGCAATACCTGTAATGCCGATGGCGATTGCGGCGCGGTTACCATGGTCGGGGCGGTCGCCGGCGTGATGATGCCCGATTTTTCAAAGGCAATTTTTTCTATGTTGTTGCCCAAAAATTCTTGATGGTCTAAATCGATCGGCGTGAAAACCGCCATTTTGTCGGCGGTGATAACATTGGTCGAATCCAATCGGCCGCCCAGCCCGACCTCGCACACCAAAAAATCGGCCGGCGTTTCGGAAAATAATAAAAATGCCACGGCGGTGGTTAATTCAAAAAAAGTTATGGCGTCGCCGTTGTTGATTTTTATCACCCGTTGCAATGTATCCATCAAGGCTTCATCGCTAACCTCCACCCCCGATAAAATTATTCGTTCGTTAAACCGCACCAGATGCGGCGAGCAATAACCGTGATAGGTCGCGCCCGATGATTTTAAAATACTGCAGATATTGGCGAACACCGAGCCCTTGCCATTGGTGCCGGCGATGTGAAATGTCGGCGGCATTTTTTGTTGCGGCGCGCCAAGTTTCGCCAGCAATTTTTCCATCCGCCCCAGCGACAAGTCGATTCTTTTCGGGTGCAGGTTCATGACCGACGCCAACAATCTTGTCAGGGCGGGGTTTTCGCGTTTCATGGTGGCGGGCTTCACGGGGTAAGTGGCAAATTAAAAAATTGCAAAAAAAATTACGGGTGATTTTTTACAAACGACCCCAACGGCCGCACCATGGTGGTGAAGTATGACAATTCTTCCAACGCATGTTGCACCGCCGGTTGTTGCGGCGTGCCGGCAAATTCGATATAAAATTCGGCGACGCCGCCACCGGCCAACATCGGGATGTAACTTTCCAATTTTAACAAATTGATATTGTTGCTGGCAAAACCGCCCAGGCATTTATACAACGCCGCCGGAATCGACTTGGTCGAAAATATCATCGCGCTAACCACATTGTCCTGCGCGGTGTCGGGCATGATTTCATTTTTCGACAGCACGATAAAACGCGTGATGTTATTATCGCTATCTTCCAAATTGCGTTCGATAATTTTCAAACCATAAATATCGGCGCAAATTTCGGCGGCCAGGGCCGACATCTCCCCGTTGTTTTTTTCGGCCACCATGGCGGCCGCGCCGGCGGTGTCGTGAAATTCAATCGGCGTTAACCCACGCGCCGCGATATTTTTTTTACATTGCGCCAGGGCCTGGGGGTGGCTGTAAATATATTTTATTTTTTTCGGGTCGGCATCATCGGCCGCCAACCAACAATGTTGGATTTTTTGAAAATGCTCGGCGATAATAAACAAATTGGTTTTGGGCAATAATTGGTGAATGTCGGCGACGCGCCCGCCGGTCGAATTTTGAATCGGTATCATGGCCAAATCGCAATCGCCATTGGCGACGGCGGCAAACGCGCCGTCAAAATTGTCATGCGGCACGGCGGTGTGGCGGGGGTAGCATTGTTGGCACGCCATGTGGCTGTATGCGCCGAACCGCCCCTGGAAAGCGACCCGCCCGCGCCGGTCGGCATGGGGAAAAATATAGGGGCGGGGGATAGATGTCTGCGCCATGGTCGCCAAATGAACCCCCCACCCATGCCACAAA
>JASGCL010000050.1 GCA_030054115.1 Hydrotalea sp. | reverse complement strand
ATAAAATTCCGTTTCATTTTAATTCTATCACCAGCCAATTTTCCAGCATTCAACGGTAATAAATGAAAGAAAAACATTTAGAATTTATACAAAATGTCATTATAAGAATGGCAAACAATTCCTTTTTAATAAAAGGTTGGACAATAACATTGGTTGCCGCAATAATTGCTTTATCTTTTAAAGAACAAAGTATTTTATTTATAACTATATTATTTATTGTAGTTATATCCTTTTGGGGTTTAGATGGTTATTATCTATCCCAAGAAAGAAAATATAGAGATTTATATAATCATGTCAGAAAATTAAAAGATTCAAAAATTGATTATTCAATGAATGCCTTGCCTTATCAAGGGAAGGCAAGCAGTTGGTGCAAATCGACTTTTTCCATGACTCTTATAATATTCTATGGATTGTTTGTTTTAATAATTATTGCATATAGCTTATTAAGCTGTATAAAAAAATATCTTCTATAAAGTCTTGAAATAACTATTGTCGCTACCTATATCTAACAAAAATACGTTGATTGTAATAAATAAGGAGATAAAAATGGCATCAAAATATTTTAACATAAATGATTTTAACAAAATTGACTTAACAAGAAATTCTCTATCTTCTATGCAGTTAGTTGATAGTCGAACCGCTAGAGGTGAGAAAGATATCTATGATGTTTTTTTGTCTCATAGTTTAAAAGATAAGCAATTAGTTAAGCAAATTAAGCATTATCTTGAGAATACTTGCAACATTAGTGTTTATATTGATTGGGAGGAGGATGCAGGCACAGCTAGGGATGATGTTGTAGATTCAATAAAAGATGCAATAAAAAAATCAAAAAATCTTTTATTGCTAAGGACTGAGAATGCGCAAGATTCCTCGTGGATACCGTGGGAAGTTGGCTATTATGATAGCACTCATAGCGCAGATAGAATTTGCATTCTTCTTGTTGAAAGCGACGAGTTTAATGCGAGCAACTTCAAGCATGAAGAATTTCTTAAACAATACCATCTTTTAGAAAAAGACGATTTGATAAGGTTTATTAATCAAGGTTATGCCGCTGTTAAAAATTTTCATGATGGTGATAACAGGATAAGAGCAGGGCAATATGGTTCTGCGCCATCATTTTTTGGAGACAAATAAGTATGCGGTATGTTGCGTCACCTAATTTTGAAAGCGTAAGAAGAGTGTTGTTTTCTTTATCAAGCTCGTCGATAGCACCTGCAAGAATGGAAGTAATAGCTAAGAATAAATTTCTTGTTTGGGAACAAGCTATAAATAAAAAAAGCAATCTTTTAACCGATGAGAAATTAACAGGTGATTATATTTTATGCTTAAATTATGAAAAAGACTATGAACCTAAAATCTGGGTAGTAGAACCTGATTTTATAAAATTAAATGATTTGCCTCATGTTTATAAACAAGCAGGCAATCAGCTTTGTTTATATAAACCAGAAAATTATCATTGGTCTAAAAAAAAGAATGTCAGAGAAATTATTACGTGGGCTCACCAATGGTTATTTTATTATGAAGATTGGTTAATAAATGGTCATATATGGCGTGGTCATGAAGCAAGCCATGATGGTGAACAGAATCAAGTTGTTGGGAAAAAAAATTTTCAAGGCAAGGCTTTAAATAAGACAAAAAAGCCTGAGCATTTAAAGAATGAGCCGATAAGGTTAAAAGATAAATTATCTTTATCTAGTGAGCATAAATCATTTGTTAATGATCAATGCCACCTAGCGGATTCTCAGTCGCGGCTTCAAGCGACCGAGCATCACCGCCCAGGCGGTTAAAAAACCGGCAAGCAAACCGCCGAGGTGGCCAGCGTTTGAAATCGGCGTGTCGATAAAATTATTTTCGACCAGGGCCGCCAAGAAATTGATGGCGATAAAAAATATAATAAAAAACAGGGCGCGGTTGCGGTCATCAAACGGCGCCGGCATGGTGATGCGGCTGACAATCAAAAACAAACTTGCCCCCAACCACGCCGCCACGCCGGCCGATGCCCCCATGATACCCACCGCCGCCGACAGGCCGCCACTGCTGATGATATGCAATGCCGCCCCGCCCAACAGGCCGCTGACAAACACCAAGGCCCAGCGCCACATGCCCAACAATTGATATATCATTTTTGAAAACACCACCCCCATCGCGATGTTAAACAACACATGCGCCGAATCGTGATGCAAAAAACCATAGGTGATGATTTGATAGGGCGGGGAAAAATGCCCGTCGCTAAAAAAATCCAAATCGCGCGTCGGCACAAAAATAAATTGTTGGTTCAGGTCGTCGGCCAATTGCGCCGGCAATAATCGTATCACCAAAAATATAATAAGATTTAAAAATGCCCAAGCTGTTACCAATGGTGGTAGGTTGAAAAATGGCGCGGATTTTTTTTTGCTCATGGTCATGCGGTGCTTTTCTTATTCGTCCCGCTTTGCGCATTGTTACGACAACACGCCTTTTATTATTTATGTTTCCCCTATTTTATTCCCATGGCATAGCGCACGGTTTGTTTTTTTAAAAAATCCATTTGGTCAAAGCCAAGCAACCCCAAACGCCTGACCGCCGTTACCATGTCGTTGCTGGTGGCGAATAATTTATTCAGCGCGTCGGTCGCCAACAACATTTTTTGATTGTCGTAACGCCGCGCGCGCTGATAACGCGTGATGATATTATTCGCCCCCATGTCCTGTTTGTCATTGCGTGCGGCGGACAAAATATCGGTCAGGGCGATAATATCTTTAATCCCCAAGTTAAAACCTTGGCCGGCTATCGGGTGGATGCTGTGCGCCGAATCGGCAATCAACAGCTGGCGGTTGTTGCCATAGCGATGGGCGTGCCGTACCCCAAGGGGGTAGGAAAAAACGCGGCTGACGATTTCAATATCCCCCAGCCAATCGGTGAAACGTTGCGCCAATTGGGCGTGGAAATCGGCGGCTGGCAAGGCCAATAATTTTTCGGCCATGGCGGGTTTTTCCGTCCAGACCACGTTCATTTTGTTATCGGGCAGGGGCAACATGGCAAATGGCCCGGCGGGATAGAAAAATTCCACCGCAACGCCATGGTGCGGCCGCGCCGCACGCACCGACAAGACAATGGCGGTTTGCGCGTAATTATTTTCATAAAACGAACTGATGTTTTTTGATTCGCCGGACATTTTGCCCTCGGCAATTACCAACAATGGCGCGGATAAAACATCGCCCGATGATAATGTCGCCGTGACATTTTTATCATCGATGATTTTGTCAACGATGGAGGCTTCCTCATAAATACTGATATTTTTTTGTTGCGACATATTATTCATAAGGGCGTGGCGCAAAAACCGATTTTCAATAATCACGCCGAATGGTTGGCTGGTGCGTTCGGGGTAAAGCACGCTGTTTTTGACGCCGATTTCTTTATGGTTAAAATGGGCGATAAGCGGCGATGCCCCGCGGATGACATCGCCATCGACAATGCGGATGTCGTTAATCGGTGTGGCGTTGGTTTTTAATTCGTCCCACAGGCCGAGTTTCGCCAGAAATTCCAGCGGGCCAAAAGATAATGCCGAGGCACGGCCGTCAAAATTTGGCGATAATGTTTTTTCCATTTTACCCCGTTCGATGATGGCGGGGTGCAGGCCGGCGCGCGCCAGTGCCAGCCCCAGGGTTTGGCCGGCCAGCCCGCCACCCGATATAATAACATCAACATTTTTTACCATGATTTTTCCTTATATTTTTTTATCATCATTACTTTTAATAATATTAACCAATGATGACATTCGTCATCACGCCAGCCGATGGCAACGCATCATGCTAGCCATGGCAATTGGAATTCTTGCCATTCCTTTGCCAATGCCGTCACCAATGTTGCAATCATGGCGTCGGTGTGGCGCGGGCTGGCCGTCAGGCGCAGACGTTCGGCACCGCGCGGCACGGTGGGGTAATTAATCGGTTGAATATAAATATCGTGGCGCATCAACAATCTATCGGTCATGGCCTTGCACTGATTGGCCGAACCAATCACCACCGGCACAATATGACATTGCGATTCCATGGTGGGGATTTTCGCGGCGGTCAATTGTTGTTTTAAATGTTTTGCCTGGGTTGATAATTCACTGCGCAGTGACGGTGTATTGCGAATAATATCAAGCGCGGCGATAGCGCCGGCGACCACATGCGGCGGCAGGGAGGTCGTAAAAATAAACCCATGGCCAATCGAGCGGATGTAATCGACCACCTCGGCTTTACCGGCGATGTAACCGCCAATTTGGCCGATGGCCTTGCCCATGGTTCCTTGGATAATATCGATGTCGGCCATCACGCCAACTTCCTCCGCCATGCCGGCACCGGTCGCGCCATAAAGCCCGACGGCGTGAACCTCGTCAAGGTAGGTAATGGCCGAATATTTTTTTGCCAGGGCGACGATGTCTTTTATTTTGCCCAAAGTTGCCTCCATCGAATAAACCGATTCAAAGGCAATGATTTTTGGCCGGTCGGGGTTGGCGCGGGTGTCGGCGTCTAAAAATTTTTCCAAGGCACCGACGTCGTTGTGCGGGAAGATTTTTTTTGTCGCCTTGCCATAGCGCATGCCAGCGATCATCGAATTATGATTTAGCGCGTCAGAATAAATAATCGGGTTTAATGCCGATAATGCCGACAGGGCGGTCAGGTTGGCGACATAGCCCGATGTAAAAAGCAATGATTTTTCCTTGCCATGGTGTGCGGCCAATTTTTCTTCCAATATTTGGTGCAGGTGGTGCGTGCCGGCAATGTTGCGCGTGCCGCCCGCGCCCGCGCCGTATTTTTCCAACGCGTCGGTCATGGCGGCGATAACCCGTGGGTCCTGGCCCAGGCCCAAATAATCATTCGAACACCAAATGGTTATTTCTTTGGCTTCGCCATATTTGTTATGATAGATCGCTTGCGGAAATTTTTCGGGGATACGTTCCAGGTCGGCGAAGACACGATAGCGACCCTCGCTCTTGATTTTAACCAGGTTGTCCCTGATGGTTTGTTCAAAAAAATCCGTGCTCATTTTTTGTTTGGTTGTTGGCCTAGGGTTTTAAGATGGCAGTGGCCTCGTCCAACGCGGCGGTGAAGCGTTTGAACAATTCGTCCAAATCTTTTTCCGCAATCACCAACGGCGGGCAGAAAGCCACCGAATCAAAAATCAATGGCCGCAATATCACGCCGTGTTTTTCGCCCAACGCGGCGACCTTGGCCGCGGCGCCAAGCTCGGGCGCGAATAATTTGCGCGATTTTTTGTCTTGCCATAATTCGACCGCGCCGATAAGCCCGATGCCGCGCGCATTGCCGACCAATGGGTGGTCGCGCAATTTGGCCAAATGTTCTTGCACCCGTGGCGCAAGTTTGCGCACATGGTCGAGTATTTTATCTTCCTCATAAATTTTTAATGTTTCGAGGGCGACCGCGCAAGACACCGGGTGCCCGCCGTAGGTGAAGCCGGTGCCGAAGGTGGTTAATTCGCCGGCGTATTTGGTAATTGGCGCGGCGATTTTTTCATTTATCATGACCGCCGAAATTGGCAAGTAGGCCGAGGACAAGGCCTTTGCCATGGTCATGATGTCGGGGTTCATGCCGTAGGTTTCCGACCCCCAGAAATTGCCAGTTCGGCAGAATCCGGTGATGACTTCATCGGCTATCAGCAAGATTTCGTTTTCTTGCAATATCGGTTGCAGTTTTTTGAAATAATCTTTGGGTGGCAAGATAACGCCGCCCGCGCCTTGCAATGGTTCGGCAATCATTGCGCCGATATTGTCGGCACCGACTTCCTTAATCACCGACTTCACTTCCTCGATTAGCCGGTCGGTGAATTGTTCTTCGCTTTCGCCGTCTTTACCCATGCGCGGGAAATGCGGCACGGCAAGGTGGCGCACCGGAATAATCGGCAGGTCAAAACCCTTATGCAGACTGGTCAAGCCGGTCAGGGACGCACCGGCCACCGTAACCCCGTGGTAACCATGGTGGCGCGACAGAATCATTTTCTTTTTCGGTTTGCCGATGGCGTTGTGGTAAAACCACACGATTTTAATTGCGCTGTCGACGGCCTCCGACCCCGAACAAGCAAAAAACACCTTCGCCATTTTTGGGTTGGTTTTGGGTGCCATGGAAATTAATTTTTCGGCCAGGTCGATAGCCGGGTCGTGGCTTTTATGGGCGAACAAATGCCCATAGGGCAGGGTGCGCAATTGTTTTTCGGCGGCCTTAATCAGCCGTTCTTGGCCATAACCCAATGACGCACACCACAGGCCGGAAAGCCCCTCGATATATTCTTTGCCCTCGCTGTCCTTGATATAGACACCCTTGCCCTGTTCGATAATGGTTGGGCCACGGGTTTCGTGGGCGGCAAGGTTGGTGAATGGGTGCAGGATATTGGCAATATCCCGTTCTTTGGCCGAATTACTTTGGGGCATGGGGTGATGACCTTTTTTAGTTGTTGGGGGATAAAATAAAATTGTTGTCTCTTTCTATCGCAAAAAAACAAGGAAAGCAAGAAGAGGTTTTCGGGTGGGTTTGCCACTACGTCAAATTCGCAACCTCCGCCTCTCACCTCTCTACCCGTCATCTTTGAAACCCGCGCGGCCAGCGCGGGTTATCAAGGAACCATTCCCTGGCCTCGGCGGATTCACAAAAAAACATTTAGCTATCTTTAAACAAGAATAAAGCAAGGCAATAACTTGATAGTAACCCATGCCGTCCAGGGAATGGCAATATATTCGCCCTATCGCTTCGCTGTTTGAGGGCGGCTGATAATTTTGCCAAGGCAAAATTTCAGGAATGACGGGGAGAGGGATTTTAGGGCGGCCGAGCAAAAATCTTTAACGGGGACTTGCTTATATGGAGTTGTTTTATATTGCATCTATAGCGAGCATCGTTTAAATATATATTATGGAAAATCAAGAAATGGATATATTAAAAAAGAATAATCCTGCTTTGCCCTATGTGTCAAAAACGGGGCTCCCGAACTGTTGTTTTTGCAACAAAGAATTAATTCACGCTGGAGAAGATAAGAATACAGCCAATCAACATATTATACCAAACGCCTTAATTAAGCATTTTAACTTATCTACATATGCGACCGACTTACGTGGAAATGGATTTTCAACACCGCCAGAATTTAATAGTCTTCTTTTTTCTAATGATAAAATGGGGTGCAAGGATTGCGAAAATAAAATTACGGCACAAGTTAGAGAAAAAGACTTTGTCGAGTTTTTTACAAAAGATAAAATTGTTACAGGTGACATTTTGATAAAGAATTTTTTTTGGATAATACTAAAAATATATGCTGATTACTCCCAACGAGCAGAGGGCGCAATTTATGATATTATAAATCCTAAATTATCGTTTATTCATGAACCAGCAAAAAAAACAATTAATGAGTTTATAGGGAGAAGCCCAAATAAGAATTTGAATGATGCTGTAAATGGGCTAAAAAAAATGTTTGTATTTACAAAGACACAATTAGAAATCTTTGATAATAAAAACATCGAAAGAGAAATGTCTATAAAATGCTTTAGGCTCCCATTTAAAGATGAAGTGTTTAAAGAGATATTGCGTTATGCTAAACATGAAAATTTTTCTACGCAATTAGCTCCTAAAATGATTATTCTAGGACTATTGTTTAATATATGTGATGTTAGCGATGCCGATGCTATAGATGCATCAAAAGAATATAGTTATAATAATTTAAAAATGATTTCTGATAAAGAAAAGTTAGATAAAGAATTATATGGCATTATGCTCAATGATGAATTGGCTGAGTTCAAAGAAAAATTATTAACATAATCTTTTTATCTCGCTCGTGGCAACTAGCCTGGTTCTAGGGCTTGCCCTAGTTG
>JASGCL010000049.1:162-7860 GCA_030054115.1 Hydrotalea sp. | reverse complement strand
ATGACCCGCATCGCCGACACCTTTGCCGATAAAAAAACAAAATTTGTTGCCTTCATCACCGCCGGCGACCCGGACGCGGCCACCGCGACCGATATTTTATGCCGCCTGCCCGATTACGGCGCGGATATTATCGAACTCGGCATGCCATTTTCTGACCCAGTGGCCGATGGCTTGGCGATTCAGGAATCATATCAACGGGCGTTGCGCAACCACCACAAAATGGAACATACCTTCGCCATGGTAAAAAAATTTCGTGCCGCAAATAACCGCACGCCAATTATTTTGATGGGTTATTTTAACCCGATATTGCATTATGGCGTCGAGCAATTTTTGGCAACCTGCGCCGACCATGGGGTTGATGGCTTGATTATCGTTGATTTGCCGCCGGAGGAAGACGCCGAGGTTCGCACCCCCGCCAAACAACATGGCATCGCGCTGATTCGCCTCCTTTCCCCCACCAGCGACGCGGCGCGTATAAAAAAAATCGCCGACCATGCCGAGGGGTTTTTATATTATGTGTCGGTGCTGGGCATCACCGGCAGTCGACAAATCGACGTCGCATCGGTCAAGCAAAAAATCGCCGAGATAAAAACCCACACCAGCCTGCCGGTGGTGGTGGGATTCGGCATCACGAACAGCACCGAAGCCGAGGCCTTAAAAAATAACGTCGATGGCATCGTGGTTGGCTCGGCCATTGTGCGCGAAATTGCCCAAGCAATCGGCAATAATAACGATAAAAAAAACCTCACCGCAGGTGATAAAAAAACCATTGCCGACATGGCCTTAAATAGGGTAAAAGAAATATCGCGTGGCTTGCGCTAACCAAAAAATCCTAACAACAAACCAAAAACTGACGGGGGGGACAAGGTTGGTTTTTTTATAACAAAGAAAACATAACACCACGAGGGCTTCCCATCACATGAGTTGGCTAAATAAAAAACGCAAAACATTATCGGCCGGTGACAAAAAAACCAACGGCAACGTACCCGACAATTTGTGGCAGAAAGACCCGATTTCTGGCCAAATGGTGCATCACGACGAATTAAAAGATAATTTTTTTGTTTTCCCCTCCGGCGCGCATATGCGCATTGGCCCGAAAGAACGTTTCAGCCAATTGTTCGACAATGGTCAATATAAAATCCTGCCGCACCCACGGGTGACCGAGGATCCGCTCAATTTCACCGACTTGAAAAGTTATAAAGACCGTCTGACCGCCGCCCGCACCGGCGAAAGCCCCGACGCGTTGGTATCGGCCAGCGGCACCATCGGCGGGAAAAAATCGGTGGTCGCCTGCTTCGATTTTTATTTCATGGCCGGCACCATGGGCCAGGCGGTGGGCGAGGCATTTTATGAGGCCAGCCTGGCCGCCATTAAGGACAAGGCCGCCTTCATCACCGTGACATCATCGGGCGGCGCAAGGATGCAGGAGGGGGTGTTGTCGCTGATGCAATTGCCGCGCACCATCATCGGCATTCAAAAAGTGCGCGAGGCCAAATTGCCCTACATCGTTATCTTGGCCGACCCAACCACCGGCGGGGTAACGGCGTCGCTCGCCATGTTGGGCGATGTGCATATTGCCGAGCAAGGCGCGGTCATCGGTTTTGCCGGGCGGCGCGTTATCGAACAAACCACCCGCGCCACCCTGCCCAAGGATTTTCAAACCGCCGAGTTTTTAGAAAAACACGGGGTTATCGACATGGTGGTGGTGCGGCAACAATTGACGTCAACCTTGGGGAAGGTTCTCAATTTTTTGATGAAGTAATATCTTGCATCAATAATTCCACCGCCCCCGCCCAATCATTGTCGGTTGGTTGGCGATAAATTGTCATGTTGTTTTCATACCACCAGCATTTGTTGCCCGCACTGCCCCAGCGCCAATCACAATTTTTATGAAGCAGTAACTTGGTGTTAAGACCGAGCGCACCGGCCAGATGCGCCGGCGCGGTGTCGATGGTGATGACCATGTCCATCGCCGATAGCCATGCGGCGGTATCCAAAAAATTATTAATCATCGGCGACAGGTCAACCAATAACCCCTGCAGGCCGAGGCTTCTTATTTTATCCGTGCCATCGCGTTGCAACGAAAAAAAATCGACGTCGGGCATTTTAAATAATGGTAGCAGATGCTCCAACTTCATCGATTTCGTTTCGTGGTCTTTGCCAATCAAGCTGGAAAACCAATTGATGCCAATTTTTTTTCGTTTTTGCGGTATGGTTTTTTTGAAGGCCGCCGGCAATTGGAAATAGGGATTGGCGCTGGCGGTGCGCAATGTTTTTTCGTCGCTGTCCAAAAAATACGGCAGGGAACATATCAACAGCCAATGGTCGAAGCTCGGGGTTTCGCGCTCCCACAATATTACTTTCACGTTATCTTTTTCCAGCACCTGCTTGAACAATGGGTAAAGCGGTTCGTAGGATTCGACCACCACCGCCTGGCATCGCCTGGCCAATTGCGGCACGAACCGCGCAAATTGAATAATATCGCCATAGCCCTGCTCCATCGCCACCAAGATTGTTTTGTTTTTTATATCCTCCTGTTTTTGTAATTTTTTTTCTGGGATGTGATGCGGCAAATATTTTAACGCGTCATATTGCACAATACCGCCGTGGCGGTATTCGTAATATTGCCAGGCTTTTTTATAATCACCCTGGCGCAAATAACCAAACATCGCCTGTTTTTGCCATTGGATGTCCTGTTGTTTTTTTAACGCCGCGTCGCCATCAAGAATTTTTTGCGCATTGGCAAGGTGCTTCATCGCCGGCGCAACCCGCCACGTATTTTGCAACAATTGGCATTGACTCAATTCGGCCTCGACCAATTCGGCGGGTGTTTGGTCAGGGGTTTTTTCATGAAGGCGCAACAATTGTTCGTTGGTTGAAATGGCGCGGTCAAATTCATAAACCGCGCGCCAGGCATTGCGCGCGTTAAGCAACATCAGCTTTCGCATCGCCGGCGTTATTGTTTTGTCGGCCAAAGCTTTTTTCATGTAAATGGCGGCCGGCCAATAGTTTTTTGCATTCATGGTGTTTTTGCTTTGCGTCAACATATCGGGCGGTGAAAATTGCGGCGTGGTTGCCACGCGCGGCAATGTTTTTTCGACGTGAATAAAATCATCCGCCGTTGCATTTTTTTGTGCGACAATTTGTTGCAGACAGGACGCCACCCGCAACACCGGCGTTTGCCATTGCGCGGCGGTGGTTTGGCGAAATAATGTCATGCAGTTTGGATACCAATTGGCCTTGACATGGCGGTGCCATTTCCAACTGGTTTCAAACGGCAATATCACCCACACCGGCCGGTTCAACGCGCCGGCCAAATGCGCCGCCACCGTGTCAACCGTGATGATGACATCCATTTTTTCCATCAGCATCGCCGTGTCGGCCAGGTCCTTAATCATTGGCGCGGTGTCGATAATTTTATCGGCGAAGCCGGTCGCCGCTATCTCGTTTTTTATTTTATTGCTGTCGCTGTCATATTGAAAACTAAAAAATTGGCAATTTTCCACGGCGATGATTGCCGCCATGTCGGCAACGTTCATCGACCGATTGGCCTTGTCCAACCCCTTGACGCCGCTTTGCCACACCAAACCAATCTTGTATTTTTTATCACTGGCGGGCAAGGCAACCTCACCCGGCGGCGGTTGCAGGTAAGGCAAAATATTCGGCACGTTATCTTGATTGATGCCCAAATGATAGGGCAGGCTCATCACCTTGGTCCATGCGTCGAACAGCCTCGGTTGATTGGTGAAAAGGACAATCTCGATATTTGCCACGCCGGCGATTAACGGGCTGTTCAACAGCAGGCGATGCAGTTCCTGATAACATTCGACGATTATTTTTTTGGCGCGCTTTGCTATCAGTGGTAAAAACCGCGCCATCATCACCATGTCGCCCAACCCCTGTTCCATCGTAATCAGCAATGTTTTATCTTGCATGGCTTCGCCGTGCCAAATTTTTTCTGGCCGATGGTGCGGCATGGCGTTGAAATATTGGGCGTCAACCGCGTCGTGGCGGTATTCGTAATGTTCAAAACCTTTTGCGTAATCGCCGTGGTGCAGGTAGCAAAAGGCCTCGCGCTTTTTTAAATCGGCTTCATCGCCACCATATTGTTTAAAAAATTCGCGCGCCAATTTTACCGCCGCCAGGCTGTTTTCGTAATCACCAAGGATATGATAATTAAGTGCCAGGCTGGTGAATAATTGGCAAAGCATGTTGCGCGGGTAATCGGCGCAACTGGCCAACCATTCCAACGATTCTGTCGCCGCCGCAAACCGACCAAGGTTTTTCAACGCGGTGGCGCGGTAAAATTGTTTGCCAAAATCGCGCGGCCGCAGAACCAATAGTTTTTCCACCGTGGCCAGGGCGGCCTCATGATTTTCCAAATTAAAATGCGCCAATGCCAAATGGTCAAGCCATTGAAAATCTTGCCCTGCCAATTCGACCGGCCGCTGGGCCAAAAAATAATCGCACCGCGCCACCACCGCCGACCAATTTTTTTGATTTTCCAGCGGCGTCAAATCGGCCAGTTGCGGCAGGGCGATTGGCCTGTATGGCGGCGGCACCGCGCCCATCATATTCGAAGCCATATCCTGTGCCATGTTTTATTATTGCGCGCCTAATTTTTAAATATGTAATGGCGAGAAGGTAACTGCCGCTTCCTGGCCTGCGGTGCGATACAAGCGAAAAGTCGGCAGGCAGTAATCGGCCTCATCTTGCCAAAATAATGTTGGTTGCTGGGCATAAAAATAACGGCTGGTTTTTTCGTTTAAATAATCATCGGCCGAACAGCCGACAAAATTATTGCCCCATTCGCCGCGTAAAAAATTCTTACCACGACCCAAGCCCGCCACGTGACAATCGGTTTCGCCATGGTTTTCAATTTTGTAAAGTTTATTCCAAATAATTTTTTCTTGCGGCTTGATAAGCGTGCTGTGGCCGGGCGATTTTTTTATCACCAGGATTTTTTTATCATCGCTGATAACCCAGTAAGCTGGATAATCAAATATCACTTGCTGGGCGGCCGTGGCGGCGATAATTTTTTCCACCTGGTCTTGCGGCGGCGGAAAATCGGCCGCGGTATTATCGCTGTGTTGCACGCCGGTTTGCGACGCGCCCGATTCCTGCCACTGCTTCATCACCACGCGCAACCAATGATGCAATAAAAATGGTTCGACCGGTTGCGCGTCCGTCTTGCCATAAAACCGGCGGAGCACCACCATGCCGGAATCTTGCGACATTATCGTGGATTTTTTTTCCCGCGCCGACACAGCAATAAAATCACTCGCCAGCCGCAGGTAACGTGCAGTGGCGGCAATGTCGGCCGGCGTGGCGATGGCTTCCGTTGCCAACCGCGTCAGCATTTTCCGCGTGCGGGCGCGCAAAAACCTATCATCGTCATTGCTGGGGTCATCAAAAAAAGTAATTTTTTCCTGCTGTAAATATCTTTTTAAATCGGCGCGCGGCACCGCCAACAATGGCCGCAAAAAATAAATCGGCTGGTTTTCTTGGGCTAAATTTTCGCCACCCGGCAAGCCATCGCCATCGCCACCGACAATATCGCGCATCGCCGCCAAGCCATGAATGCCGGCGCGGCGCGACAGGCGCATCAACAAATTTTCCGCAACGTCGTTTTCTTGGTGGCCGAGCATAACCACCCGCGCGCCAACTTCCCGCGCCACCGAGGCCAGGGCGTCATAACGCGCCCGCCGTGCGCGATGATGCAGGTTTTTTTTATCAGCAAAAGGTGCCAGTTTTTCTACCCGCAATCGCACATCGTAACGCGCCGTCATTTTTTGCAACCTTGCCGCCTCGCCATCGGCCGCCGCGCGCAGGCCGTGGTTGATATGCACCGCCACCAAATCCTTGCCCTGCGCCCCGCACCATTTTTTTAACAACATGGTCAGTGCCCACGAATCCCCGCCACCCGACAGGGCAACCAACAATGTTTTTTCCGCCGCCAGCAACCCCGCCATGTCGGGCGCGGCCAATCGCTGGCAAAATTCTTGCCACAAATCGTCGCCCACCGAGGTGTCCGTTTTGCGTTTTTCTACAGATTTTTTTTTCATTGCTTTAAGGTTGCCACTTTAACCCAAAGTCCTATAACGCACAAGTAGCCACCTTGGTCATGCTTGCGACCACCAGCCCCAGCAACATCATCAATTTATTGTAATTTTAGAGCAACGAAACGGCGATTCTTCGACCATGCCTGCTCGTTCGAACGCGGGTCGTCTGGTCTTTCCTTGCCATAGGAAATGGTTTTTATCCGGTTTGGCGCGACGCCCATGGCGACAATAAGCCTTTTCGCCGCATTGGCACGGCGCGCGCCCAACGCCAAATTATATTCGCGGGTGCCGCGTTCGTCGGCGTGGCCCTCGATGGTTAATTTTGCATCGGTGTTATCTATCAGCCATTGACCAAATTGTTGCACCACGGCCTGGGCTTCGTCATCCAGCGTACTGCTGTCATAGGCGAAATACCCCTTGCTTTGGTCGGGTGCGCCGGGAATATTTTCATTATCATTATCACTGCCGATATCGGCGGCCACCCTTGTGTTGGCACTGCCATTATCGTTCGCCTGTTGCGCGGCATCGCTGGCCTGGACCCCGCCGGCCGGGTTGGCTTTAAGGACGCTTAACACCTGGCCGGTTTGCGCCTTATCACCGCTGGCGTTTAATACCTGGCGCTTGGCGCATGATGTCAACAACGGCAAACCAGCCACCAACAACACCAATCGCGCAATATGTAAAAATAAGTAACGTTTTTTCATTTTTTTCTTCATTTCCCTATAACCTATCCTGCATTCCAAAACAACGCGGCTGGTGTTTTATTCATAGCGGATGACCTATTACCACCGGACTATGTATGGTAAGCCCCAGCCTTAGGCTTGCCTTCCCTGTTAGTTCTAGCAATATCTATACCAAATGCCCAGCGGAAGGGCAAGTTTCTTTGGTATTATCTGCGCAATACTATGATTTATCTGGCAAAAAGGTGGCAATACCAGTCAAAAGCCACAAATGCCATTTTTGTTAGCATTTTCGGCGTTTTTTGTTTGACCTTCGCCCGCGAATCAACGAATAGATTGACTAAATTATTTCTTGGCCAATATGGCGCGGGCGATAACGCCCACCAATCGACCTTGGGGTATGATACCATTGATAAATTATCTTATGAAAGGATAACAAACATGAATAAAAATGAAATGATAGAAGCCATTGCCGGAAAAACCAGCAGTGATAAAGCAACCGCCGACCGCGCATTGAACGCGGTGTTGGATTGCATCAGCGAAGCATTAAAACGCGGGGAAGAGGTCAAATTGGCCGGTTTTGGCAATTTTGATATCAAGCAAACCAAAGCGCGCGAGGGGCGCAACCCCGCCACCGGTGCCACGATTTCTATCCCGGCGGCAAAAAAACCACGCTTCAAACCCAGCAAGCAATTAAAAGAGATGGTGAAATAATATAAACGGAAGCGGGGGCAATTTTTATAAAAAAGGCGGTTGGGTTTTCCAGCCGCCTTTTTACAATATAAATTATCAAAAAATCGCCCTGCGATTTGTTGATGACCGGTATTTTTTTATGTTGTTTGCTTTGGCGAAGCCAAAGCAAATTTCAGGCGGGGGCTGCCTCACTTGCTACTATACAATTTAAATTATCAAAAAATCGCCCTGCGATTTGTTGATGACCGGTATTTTTTTATGTT
>JASGCL010000048.1 GCA_030054115.1 Hydrotalea sp. | reverse complement strand
GTGATACAAACCACCCCATGAATTATTGGTTGGTGTTTGTTGGCGGTGGCATTGGTGCGGTGGCGCGGTTTTTTGCGGCGCGGGTGATTGGCCGGTTTGCCAATTATCATTTTGGCGAATCGTGGTTGGCTGGCTTGCCGCTGGGCACGTTGCTGGTCAATTGGCTTGGCGCGTTATTGATTGGCATCTTGGCCGAATTTTTTGCCTTAAAATTTTCGGGCGATCAATTATTGAGCGATAGGCTTCGTTATTTTTTGGTGGCGGGGGTGTTGGGCGGCTTCACGACCTTTTCGGCCTTTTCGCTGGAATCATATTTGTTGCTGATGAAGGGCGATTACGCCACCGCCACCGCCTATATTTTATTATCGGTGGTGGGGACAATAATGCTGGTGATGGCCGGCACCTTGCTGGCGCGGGCGATTTTCTAGGCAGGGTTACAAAGCGGTTGACAGGTTGCGGCCGATGGCGTATGGGAATCTGCGGTTTGGTTGTTTATAATAAAAGGAGACAAAAAATGAAAAAAATCGTTTTAATAATGCTGGCCCTGTCGCCATTGGCCTTAACCGGTTGCCTGTCAACGGTGCAACAGGTTTATTTGCAATGCAATGACACCGGCGCAAAAGAAATTTCAACCAGCGACAGCAGTGGCAGTATCAATAAAGGTTGGTTTGGTGGGCTGGCAACCAATAGCTCAAGCCAAACCGCCAGCTATGATTGCGACAAGATTTTGGCAAGGAAAGATGTCAAAAAATCCTTGCAAGAAAAAGGTTATTTGAAGGGCCAATAGCAGGTCAAACAGACCGCCGGTAATTTTACAATTTCTGCAACCGCGCGATAAAAAATCCATCCATGCCGCCAATGCCGAACAGGTAATGGGGGAGCAGGCGGAGGAAGCCATGTTGAAAGGCATCGTCGGGCAAAGAATCGGGCAGGGAGCTTAGGCTGTCCTCGGTTTTTTCAATCGGTAGGATTTTTGCGGTGCGTTCCTTTTGCAAAAATTGCGCGATGACGGATTCGCCTTCCTCGCGCTCTAGCGAGCAAACGGCGTAGACCAAAACCCCGCCGCTGGCCAACCAATCCCAAGCCTTGTGCAGCATTGCCAATTGTTGGCGCGCCGCTTGTTGAATGTCTTTTTCATTTTTGACCACCGTGATATCGGGGTTTTTGCGCAATGTGCCGGTGCCGGAACAGGGTGCGTCGAGCAAGACCCGCGAAAATTTTTTCGGCGGATTCATGGTCAGGACATCGCCCATCAAAATTTTTATTTGCGCTTCAACCGATTGCAAGTTTTTTTGCAACAGCAACAACCGCTCGCCCGATGATTCGACGACGGTAATTTTCGCCCCCAGCGCGGCCATCTGCCGTGCCTTGCCCCCCGGGGCCGAGCATAGGTCGGCAATATCAATATTTTTTTCGACACGCAATAACCGCGCCGGCAAGCTGGCCGAAATATCCTGCACCCACGCCGCACCATCGGCAATCACGGGCAAGGTGGAAAGTTGCAGGGTATTTTCCGCGCCGGCGGCCAACCGCACCATGTTGGCAAAGGGCAGGGCAATTTTTTCGATGCCATCATCTTTTTTATTTAAAAAATCGGCGGCATTTTTTTCATCGGCAAATAATAAATCGACCGGTGCCGGTGCGTCGTAAAGTTGTTGCATCATGCGCACCGCCGCCGCGCCATAAACCTCGCCATGGTTTTTTATAATCGGTGGCGGCGGGATATTATCGGTCGGCAGGGTGGTGGCCTCGCGCTCGATACGTTTTATCAGGGCGTGGAGCACGTTGGCGCGGGCGCGTTCGCCCAGCACACCGGATAAAAACCGGCTTATCACCGACACGGCGTGCGGTGCCTCCTTAAACAAAATCATTTCGACCAACAACCAATGAACCAATAGCGAAAATTTTTTATCGGCCGGCCGCAATGGTTTGCTCAGCAATTGGTTGGCGCAAATTTCCAACGCCGCGTGGTGGCGAAAAAAATGTTGGCAGATGCGATTCGCCTCGGCCAATTCCTGCGGTGTGTAATTGTTATTGCCGACCTGCAACTGAAATGGTTTTTTTTGCAAAACGGTGCGCTCCAAACTTTTTAGCGCGAGGTAACGGCTCCGCCCGCCGACGGGAATAGTTTGCGGCAATGGCGCGGGCGGCGTTGGGCCGATGGTTGGTTTGCCTGAAATTTTGCCATGGTTTTGCATCGGGTTTTTGTTCGGGTTTTTGCCCTTGTGCTTATCACCATGCTTGCCCGAATGCCCCTTGCCATTATTATTGCGAAATTTTTTATTTGGCCTGGGCGCGCCGGGTCGGTGCTGGTTATTATTTTTATGGCTGTCGCCAGGTTTTGGCTTTGATTCCTGACCAGGGGTAGATGATGCAACGGATGGGGCGGTCGGCGATGGGATTTTTTTTTCTTCGGGCATGATATGGGGGGAATCCGTTTTTACAATTTTTCGCGACATCTGTACCAAGCCTTAGCTATCAAAAGGGCGGACAAATTGCAAAGAAAATAATTGCCTAATGATAAAAAAACGATTATAGCACGATGAAAGAAATTTTTTTCTTTCCCGCATGGGGCTGTAGCTCAGTTGGTAGAGCGCTACGATGGCATTGTAGAGGTCAGGGGTTCGACTCCCCTCAGCTCCACCATTATCTTTTATTTTTTGGTGGGTTGGCGGGTGGCCGAATTTTTTTAACGCTTGCGATTATTTTGGTAATAATTTCGCCAATAGTTTTCCCAGCGGGCGATAGAAATAATTGGCGATGGCCGCGTCGCATTTATGCCAGGCCGATATAACCGCCGAAAATTTTTTGCTTGCCGGTTGGTAATAAAACCTGGCGATATTTAACGCGGCATAGAACGAAATAATCGCCGACAGCCAAAACCCCCAGAAATGAAAATAATCGCGGGCAAAAAAACTATAATGAAAAAAATTATCGATGAGCGGTAAAAACAACAACAGGCGAATGCGCCCGCCGGCATTTTTGTGTTGCGTCAACAATGGTGCCAAATAAGCAATGTTACATAAAAAACCATCACGATTGCTAAATAAATAAATAATACTTTGCCACAGGTTGATGGCAAGGTTGTCGCTGTAATCGGTGCTAAACAGGCCAAAAATAATAACCCACAGGTAAAGCAGGCCAATATTGCAAAGAATGTTTTTTTTAATTTCCTTGTCAATGGCGCGCAAAGGTGCGGTGACGCGATGGCTGATTTTATGATAAGATTTGGCGATTCGTTTTACAAAAACAGAATTGATAAAAGAAGAACGCGCCAACATGGTTTTCCCCCTAGCAGTGTTTATGGCAAAGGCCAAGCTGTTTTGGATAAAAAAATAAAGGCGGGGAACATTGCTGTTCCACCGCCTTTATCGCAAACTGAAAAACTCAGTTTAAAACGTCGATGATTACATCGTGTCGCCTTCTTCAGCGAGCTTGATGGAAGCATATAACGAAATGGCGGCTGATACCCAGAAATACCACTTGCCATAATTATCGCCCGCGCCACCCGCGTAGTCTGTCACATTCCAGATTAATGGTGCAAAATACAGCCACGAAGAGCGTTTGCCACCAAGATACATCGCCACCAATGGGCTGAGGTAGATTAGCAGGCTCATCAGACCGCTTGTATTGTTGAACAGATAGGCGATATTGGCCAGCAAGCCAGCATCTTCACCCGCGCCGAACAACCCGTAGATAATGATCCACGCGAACAGCAATGCTACGTTAATGCAGGTATTGTTGTTCATCATCATTGATTTTTTAGCCATAATATTATCCTCCTTAAAGGGACATGTTAATAAATGGTTATTGTTTAAGGTTTAAGTTGAAATTGTAAGGCCATTCGGCCACCCCGTCAAGCAGAAAAAAATCAAAAAATAAACTATATGTTTTTGATTTTTAATGATTATTTATGATAATGTGTCTTTCGATAGGGCGCGCCATGCTTCTTCTTGGTTTTGCAGTGCAGAAATTGCAATTCCCAGGGCGTCTGATTCGTGGTCGGTTTGCGGCGTGGCGGTGGGTAATAAAACCCGCACCATACCGGCCATTTGATTTTTATCGGCGCGGCCCGAACCGGTGATATTTTTTTTGGCCTGGCGGGCACCGATTTCAAACAATGGCAGGTTATATTTGCCGGCCAGAATAATCGGCACGGCACGTGCCTGGCCCAGCGTCATCGCCACCGCGGGGTTGCGATGGTAAAAAATTTTTTCCAACGCCAAGCAATTTGGCCGATGGGCAATTATAATTTTTTCCAAACCATCAAACAAAAATTGCAATTTTTTTTCGATGGGTAATTTTTGCGGCGGCGATATGGTGCCGCAAGCCACGAACAGCAACGCCGAACCGGATTCGCCGACCACGCCATAGCCAGCATGGGCCAACCCCGGGTCGACCCCCAAAATAATATCATTATGTTTCACCATGTTATTTTTTATGGCTTTGTGCCGCTGATTTAGGACAGGCCGGCCAACAGCGCATCATCCATCGTAACATTGGCGATGACTTCCTGCACATCGTCGTGGTCGTCCAATTGTTCCATCAGGGTAAGTAATTGGTTGGCCTTGTCATTGTCATTGTCATTTATGTCGACCATCACCGTTGGCTTCCAGGTTAGTTTTATTTCCATCGCCTGGCCGAGCGTTGCCTCCAGCTTTTCGGCGACCTGGTATAAATCATCGGGCGCGACGTAAATATCGTGGCCGTTGCCGTCGGATGATATATCGTCAGCCCCAGCATCAAGCGCGTTTTCAAAAACCTTATCCTGTTCGGCAATATCTTTGTTGTAATGGATATGGCCGACGCGTTGAAACATGAATGCCACCGAATTGCTTTCGCCCAGGTTGCCGCCATGTTTTGAAAACAACGAACGGATGTCGCCCACCGAGCGATTTTTGTTATCGGTCAAAACCTCAACCATAATGGCGACACCGCCCGGGCCGAAACCCTCGTAACGCAAGGATTCATAATTATCGCCATCACCCTGACCGCTGGCCTTTTTGATGGCGCGTTCGATATTATCCTTTGGCATTGAATGGGCGCGGGCATTTTGCAGGGCGAGTTTTAAGCGGCTGTTGCCGGTAGGGTTGTCGCCACCGGTTTTAACCGACACCATGATTTCGCGGGTGATTTTTTGAAAAATTTGCGCGCGTTTTTTATCCTGCCGCCCCTTGCGGTGCATGATATTTTTAAATTGTGAATGGCCAGCCATGGTGTGTTACGCTTATATTGCTCTTTATATTAATCTTGCGTCCATTTATTATCACGAATTATCGGCCATAACAAGTTGCTGGAACAGCCGCGATATCCCCTTAATTTTAGCCCCAAATTAGCCCGAAATTAGCACGGAATAATTGCTAGAAAAAACAGACAGAATTCGTTATAAACCAGCCCCATAAGGGCAAAAATGAGGGCAAAAATGAGGGCAAAAATGTTGACGAAAAAGAGGACACGAACGAGGAAGAAAATGACGACGCAAAAGACGATGGAAATGAAGACGCAAATCAAATGGCTGGTTGGATTAGGTAACCCGGGGGCGGGTTATGCCCGTAATCGCCATAATATAGGCTTTCGGTTGCTCGACGCTATCCAGCTGGCGGGCCATTTTAGCCCGTGGCAACTTTTCGCGAAATGGCAAGTGGTTGTGGCGCAGGGGGAAATAATCCATAACAATGCGCGCTACCCCTTAACCTTAATCAAGCCATTGGCCTATATGAATTTATCGGGCCAGGCGTTGCAAAGCGCGATGGCCAAGGCACAGGAAAAAATCACCATCGAAAATATCTTGGTTCTGCATGACGAAATCGATTTGCCCTTTGGCCATGCAAAAATAAAAAACGGCGGGGGCGAGGCCGGCCACAATGGCCTGAAAGATATTTCTGAACGATTGGGTCGGTTGTATCATCGCTTTCGGTTTGGCGTTGGCCACCCGGGGGCAAGGGAGTTGGTCAGCGATTATGTGTTGGAAGATTTTACCCAGCAGGAAGAACAAGAATTATCCGAGCTGATTCCCGTGGTGATGAAAAACTTTCACCATATTTTGGCGGGTGCGCCAGAAAAATTTCTGGCCGATTATACATCGGCCGTGAAAACGATTTTGCCGGCATCGGCAAAATAACTGGTGATAAAACAAGCCGGCCAATTTAATTTGGCGGGCGCAAAATGCCGGCGACTATTCAAACCGCTCAATCGCCCCGTCCAGATCCATCAATAATAATTCGACATCGAGGTGGGGGTATTTTGCCAAAATGGCCTGTTTGGTTTTTTGCAATTGTTCTTGGTGGCTGTGGGTTTCGGCGTCGCGCGATTTTTCGGTGTTGTTGCCCAATATCATGCGGTGCGCGGCGCAATTGCGGTGGTCAAGCACCATGACGCGGGTAATGTGGTGAACGCGAATCGCAATCGCCAAATGGTCCCAAAAGCTTGAACCCCAATGGGGGTATTTGTCGGTGGTAACCGCCACCGCGCCACCGCCCAGGGCAACATGGCTGTAATCATCCTCCAGCCCCCTTAGCAACATATAACTATGGATGAATTTTACCATGCGGTAATCGATGCAGGTAAGAAGCAAGGTCGAGGCGCGAAGCCGCGTGGTCGGTTTTAATTTTTTTTGCGCCATGATTTTTTAAAAAACACCCTTAGAATTTATTTAAAATTTATACGGCTTATTGATTTGCCTGTCAACATGATGCGGCACGACAAAAACCATGCGAATTAAGCAGTCGCATTATTGACTATTGAAGACAAAGATTACAGAAATACCCTATTAGGTGGTGCGATGGCATTTGGCATTTGTAGACAGCCAATTATAGTGAGAAGGGGACATATCATGAAAAATAAAAAAATAATTATTGGCTTTGCCATGGGCTCAAACATAGAAGCAATAACGCGAATAACATGCGCGATGCTGATGACAACCGCACTAAATAGCTTAGTTTTCACCAATCACGCCAGGGCACAAAATACAAAATCTTCCCCCAACAGCGTAGCGGTAGGGCAGAATTTATCGCCCTCAAACAGCGTAGCGGTAGGGCAAACAAAATCGCCCTCAAGCAGTGTAGCGATAGGGCAGAATTTATTGGCGAATAAAATCGATGGCAAATTGTTGTTAAAGGGCGACCTCGGTTATGTTTATAGCTTTGCGGGCAATTGGTCAAAAACCAAAACATCTGATGGTGCCATGATTGGCGATAATAGATCCGGCGCGACCGGCGGGGTTGGTTACGGCCTATCCTTGGGCTACACCCACAAATCGGGCTTGGGCATGTCGGCGGATTATTTGGGCTTTGACCACAAATGGGCGGGCGGTGGTGGCAATGGTAATGGCAATGGCAATGCTGTTTATAATTACGACGCAAGTTATCATGTGGTAACCTTGACGCCAAATTACCGCGTCAGGTTCGACCAGGCAAATCATTGGGGTTTGCGTTTTGGTTTGGGGTTGGGGTTCAGCATTTCCGATGTTGCCTGGGCGCAACAGGTTGCTGGCAATGGCGCGCAACAAAACGGCGCGAAGCTTGCGGGCGGGGCGATGTATCTCCTCAGCAATAATGGCACGTCGCGGGGCAATATTCCGCCGCAAATTGGCACCGGTTGCGAAAATGCCGTCGGTTTTAACGACGACAATACCCCCGACCCAAACAGCAATTTAAAATGCATCAATAACCTCAATGACCCCATTGCCGGTTCAAACATCAACAGCGATGATGACGTGGCGCAATGGTTACATAACCATGGGGTAACGTCTGCGCAATTGATAGCGGTGCCCAAGTCGGATTGGAATCGCGTCGGCGATAGCCAGGTTTTCGTTTATAAAATGAGCGATGGTTTCGGCGGGGTCGCGCCAAAGGTTATCGAGGGGTTGCAAACCATCGAGGCCGTGGCCAGTTGCAACAACAGCGGTGGCACCTATGCCACCGCCATTTGCACCATCAACACCAGCGGTAAGGCCAAAGACGACATCGGTTTTGTTATCGCGCCCCAGGCCGCGTTGGAATTTGATAACGGCATGTTGCATGCCGACATTAATATTAAATACCTGCATGAGGTTTTGGCGGTGCGTTATTTTGGGTCGGAGGGTTCAGTTAGCGGCCAAAAAGAATCCGGCGCAATAACCTACACCTCAAAACCCGGCCCCCTCGCC
>JASGCL010000047.1 GCA_030054115.1 Hydrotalea sp. | reverse complement strand
CCAATGCCACCGCCAACAAACACCAACCAATAATTCATGGGGTGGTTTGTATCACAAGAGGGCGCATCGTTGAAGATAAAAAATAAGCTTTTAAATTGTTCTTGAAAATAAACGCGTCTTTTAGTAGACGCGCCTATATATTAAGGTCATGATTATTTTGCTTAATCCTTGGGGACAATATTCAAACAGATTGACACAAGAGGCTTACTACCAATCGATTTGTTGGGAATATAAAATAAAATATCTTTCTTTGGCAAACCCGGAGATGATAGGGTTGTATAGGCAAATATCATTAACAAACAACTTATTAATTAATATCCTGGGCAAAATAATAATAAAAATAATAAGGAAGTTGTTATTACTATTGTTGCGCATCGGGTATATTAAATGTCACAGCCCAAAAAATATCAACAGCCTTTTAAAACTTTCTAAAAGAAATTATTTTTTATTTGTCGGCGGCTGGGGTTTTGCGAAAGATGATAAATGGGGCACATTGGTTAAAAAATATACAGATAGATTAAGAATTAAATATCGGGTTGCGCCTGAACGCTTGCTTGATAACGAACAGTCAATTTTAAAAAAAATAAATTATTATAAAGAAAATAAAACAATCCTGATTGGCCTACATATACGCCGCGGTGATTATAGAACATGGCAAAATGGAAAATATTTTTACCCGGATGATGTTTGGACAAATTGTATTGAAAAGATAGCCCATTATAATAAAAATCAAAAATTTGTATTTGTATTATTTTCGAATGAAGAAATAACTATAAAATTAAAATATAAACATATTGTTTCAACCGCGCGATGGCATGTTGACCATTACCTTATGTCATTGTGCGATTATATCATCGGCCCGCCCAGCACCTTTCCTTTGTGGGCCGCTTTACATAGTGCTGTCAAAATCCATTGGATAGATAGCGTCATGAATGATAAAAATTATTCTTTTATTATCAATAAAAGTTAATAACATATAACAACATCTCCTTCGCGACCAACCGCCGGATGGCATTGCTATTTTACCGCCGCGATGTTATGACAAAAAAATACCTGTCGGGGTATAGCTCAGCCTGGTAGAGCACTTGCTTTGGGAGCAAGGGGCCGTAAGTTCGAATCTTGCTACCCCGACCATTTTTATCGATTATTACATGATAAAATTTTTCCCCTTCGCCGCCGCCCCCTTGCCACCAACCCAACCCATCGCCGGCGTGATTGGTAATTTTGATGGTTTTCATTTGGGCCACCAAATGGTGATTGGTGAATTGTTAAAAACCGCGAATGAAAAAAACCTGCAACCCTGGCTTATAACCTTTGCGCCGCACCCAAGGTTATTTTTTAACGAAAACTTGGATAATTTTTTGCTCACCACGCAAACCGAAAAAATCGCCCTGGCCAAACATTACAAATTGGCCGGCGTGGCGGTGATAGATTTTAATAAGGACCTGGCCAATTTATCGGCGGTCGATTTTGTCAAAAAAATTCTTATCGACCAATTGGCGGTGAAGACGCTGTTGGTGGGAAAAGATTTTCGCTTTGGTAAGGGGCGCGCGGGTGATGTTGCCGCCTTGCGCGACCATGGCATCAATAATGTTGTCGCGCTTGATTTGGCCAATATCGATGGCGGGGTGGTTTCATCAAGCGCGATTCGTGAAAAAATAACCGCCGGCGACATGGCGGCCGCCAATAAAATGTTGGGTCGCCCATTCAACCTGTCGGAAAAAATTGTCCATGGTGATAGGCAAGGCCGCACCATCGGCTTCTCCACCGCCAATTTGGATGTCGCCCAGTTACGCGCTGATAAAAAAATTCTGCCGCGCGATGGCATCTACGCCGTGACCGCCACCATCGCCGGCGACAACAGAATTTATCTTGGGTCATGTTACCACGGGGTGCGGGCAGGATTGGATAAAAAAATGGCCGAGCGGTTGGAAACTTACCTGTTCGATTTTACCGGCGATTGTTACGATAAAACCATGACGATTTACCTGCGTGATTATATTCGCGGCGATAAAAAAATTGATAATATGGCAAACTTGCAAAAACAAATTGCCGAGGACAACAATGCGGTGCGGGCAGTGGCCAAAAAATTGCGCCTGCTAAACTAGTTCTTTTATTTTTCTAAAACGCTAAATTCTTATACCAAAACTAGACATATCTAACCCTAGCCTATAGCATAAACTCCTCAATACCCTGATAGGAAGCATAAAATTGTCGTCATACTCGACAACAACTTCTTTAGTATCTATTTTTATTGAGGTGTCTTTTTGAATAAGTGCTATCTCCATTTTCTTGGAAAAAATACCTATAATTCCTCCCGCCTCTGCAATGTATTTCCTCTCAAATTTCCATCCCTCACCCTCCGCGACGCTTTTTAAGTCGGAAAAATAAACATCATTAGTTAAGTGATAAGGTGATGGAGACAAGAGTAACAATCCTATAAATAATCAAGCTACAAGTTTATTAACCTCTACTTCATTAGAGTCAGAGTATATAACCGCAAGGTATTTTATCAACCCATTTATTCTTTTAATTTCATTAATTACATGTGTAGGGGTCTTAGGTGTACTTGACAAGGGCTCCATACCACGCTTCTCGTCAAAATAAGTTTGCCCTTTGACAATTTTCGAAAACGACTCTATTGCCATGTCTTCAGTTTTCCCGAAGCTGGCGATATCTTTGTTAAAACATTGTACAATCCAAACCCCATCTTCTTGAAATGATACAACTTCTAATTCATACTTCTTATCATTGTTTTTGTCAGCCATGTTTGTTCTCCTAATGTTGGGTTAGCAAGTTTAATGAGTTATACCAGACAGCCCTATACAATTACAAGAAGAAAATTATAATTAACGTCTTTGATTGTGGTTTTTTTATATACTTTTGCACTACTTGACATGGCTTCCACCTCATGATAAAAGAACAAATTAAGAACTTATTCGCCATCATTTTATCCCATAAAAAACGAAAGAACGCCCCGCCATGACCCGCACCAAACACAAAGCTGTAAATCATAAACCAACCGCGCGCCAGCCGGCCACCACGCCGGCGGTGGCCGATGAAGCAAGCAATGTCGCCGGCAACATCATCGGCTCGCAAAGTTTTAAAACCTTGGGTATTATATCGGTGGTGGTGGTGGGGTTGTGTTTGTTGTTTTATTACCTGGTCGGGCTTTATTTTTGGGTGACGGCAAAAACCACGCTTGATTTTCAACCGGCTTTTTATTTCTTGGGGATTGTTCTGCCGGTATCGGGTTTTGTCCATGTCGGTTCAAAATTTGCCAATCGCGGCGACTGAAAAAAATCCCACGACCACCCCCACGAAACCCCAGAGAAACCCCCAGAGAAACCACTTGCCTTACCAAGTTTTTTTTGTTATGGCGGGTCATCATCAATCGTTGTTGATGGGTTTTTACCGCATGGTAAAAAAAACCATCAATGATAAAGACACAACACACAAGGTCAATAATTTTGCGGTGCGGGGTGGTTTTCTTAACGAAAATCATTTTGTTTCTGACCTTGGCGGAATAACCGTGAAGGAGAAAAAAAATGGAAATACCCAGCGTCTCTCTGGAAGACCTATTTTCGGCCGGTTGCCACTTTGGCCATGCCACCCATCGGTGGAACCCGAAAATGAAACCTTATATTTTTGGCATTCGCGGCGGGGTTCATATTATTGACCTTGATAAAACCGTTGTCGCCATGAACAATGCCCTGAAAGCAATTTACGACACCACCGCACGTGGCGGTCGCGTGTTATTTGTCGGCACCAAAATGCAATCGCAAAATGAAGTGATGGAGGCGGCGGTGCGCTCTGGCCAATATTATGTCAACGCACGTTGGCTGGGTGGCATGATGACCAATTGGAAAACCATTTCGCAATCGGTCAAACGTTTTAAAGATTTGGAAAACAAATTGGCCGGCGATTTAACCGGCTACACCAAAAAAGAACGTCTCAACATGGAACGCGATGTTGCCAAGTTGCGGCAGAATTTGGGCGGGATTAAAGAAATGTATAGCGTGCCCGACATGCTTATCAGCCTTGATACCATCAAGGAAGAAATTGCCATTCAGGAGGCAGTCGTCCTCGGTATTCCGGTCGTCGCGATTTGCGATTCCAATTCTAGCCCGACCGGTGTTACCTACCCCATTCCCGGCAACGACGACGCGACGCGCGCCATAAAACTTTATTGCGATGTTTTCGCCCGCACCATTTTGGCCGGTATCGAAAAATCTATCGCGACCGGTGGTGGCGATTTGGGCGAACGCACCGATGTTACCCAAGAATCGAAAGACGAAACCAAAGACGGCGACCGCCGTGATGACCGCCGTGGCGATAGACGTGGCGACCGCCGTAACGACGGCCGCGATGGCCGACGTGGTGGCAAGTTCGATGGCAAGTCGAATGATAAAACCGCCAAGGTTGAGGCGAAAGTTGAAGCTAAGGCTGATGAGGCAAAAGTCGAAACCAAAGTTGAGCCAACCGCCGAAGCCGCGCCCGTTGCCCCGACCGCCGATAATGCGGCCGATAAAAAATCAGACAAAAAATCTGGTGGCAAAAAAACCCTTTCCGTAAAAAAATAAATAAAAACGTCAATTAATCATGAGCAACATTACCGCCGCCACCGTTAAATCGTTACGCGAAAAAACCGGCGCGGGCATGCTGGATTGTAAAAAAGCGTTGGACGAATGCGGTGGCGATATTGAAAAATCTATCGACTGGCTCCGTAAAAAAGGCCTAAGCGCGGCGGCGAAAAAATCGGGCCGCGTCGCGGCCGAGGGGTTGGTCGGCATGATGACCAACGACTCAACGACCAGCGGCGTGCTGGTCGAGGTTAATGCCGAAACCGATTTCGTGGCGCGCAACGACATGTTCCAACAATTGGTCGACGACGCGGTGCAGATGGCGATGAAAATGGACATGGAAAAGGGCGACAGCAACGAGGCATTAAAAACCGCCCTGGCGCCGGCCATCACCAATTTGATTGCCACCATCGGCGAGAACATGAATTTCCGCCGCGCCAAAAAATTGAGCGTCGATAAGGGCGTTATCGCCAGTTACATGCACAATGCGTTGAAACCCAACGCTGGAAAAATCGGCGTCTTGGTGGCGTTGGAATCGACCGGTGACAAAACAAAATTGCAAGAATTGGGAAAAAAATTGGCGATGCATATTGCCGCCGCCAGCCCCAGTTACCTGAACGCGGGCTCCGTGCCGGCCGATGTTATTGCCCGCGAAAAAACCGTGCTGGCCGAACAGGCCAAAACATCGGGCAAGCCCGAGGCGGTGATTGAAAAAATGGTGCAGGGCCGCATTCAAAAATTTTATGAAGAGGTTGCCTTGCTAGAGCAAACATTTATTTTCGACAACGAAACCAAAATTACCAAAATGCTCGAAAATGCCGAAAAAGAAATCGGCGCGAAGGTGGCGGTGAAGGATTTTGCGCTGTTCCGTTTGGGCGAAGGTATCGAAAAAAAACAAGATGATTTCGCGGCCGAGGTTGCATCGATGGCAAAAAATTAAGACGAACGCATTAGGGCAAATCAACGGGCAAGCTATTAGACAAATAATTGATAAAAATAATTAATAAATTGTCAGCAAAAAATTAACGTTATAATCTTACCAGCGAACAAATGACTGCGACCACCCCGACCAACGAAAAAAGCCGATGGCGGCGGGTGATGGTGAAATTGTCGGGCGAGGCATTGATGGGCAAGCAACCATTCGGCATCGACAGCGATGTGTTGATAATGTTGTCGGAGGAAATAAGGTCGGCCGTTGACCAAGGATTCCAAATTTGCATGGTGGTCGGTGGCGGCAATATTTTTCGCGGCATGTCGTCGAACAAATTGGGCATCGACCGCACGACCGGCGATTACATGGGTATGTTAGCCACGGTGATGAATGCCCTGGCGTTGCAAAATGCGTTGGAAAAAATTGGCATACCAACGCGTGTTATGTCGGCCCTGCCGATAACCGCGGTCGCCGAAAATTACATCCGCCGCCGCGCGATACGCCATTTGGAAAAGGGCCGGGTGGTTATTTTCGCCGCCGGCACCGGCAACCCCTATTTCACGACCGACACCGCGGCGGCCCTGCGTGCCGCCGAAATGGATTGCGAATTATTGATGAAGGCGACCAAGGTCGACGGCGTTTATTCGGCCGACCCGATGAAGGATAAAACTGCCACCCGTTACGACGCCCTGACCTTTACCTCGGTTATCGAAAAAAATTACCAGGTGATGGATATCAACGCCGTGGTGTTGTGCCGCGACAACCATATCCCGATAAGCGTGTTTTCGATGTTCGACCGCGGCCAATTGCTGAATATATTAACCGGTAAAAATAGCAACCATACCTTGATTAGTTAGGGTAATTTTTTTATAATAAAACCATGATAGATTATCAAACAGCCTCGCAACGCATGCAATCATCGCTCGATGTGTTGCAAAAAGAACTGGCGGCCTTACGTTCGGGCCGCGCCAACCCAAAAATGCTCGACCCGGTGATGGTCGAAACCTATGGCAACCGCGTGCCGTTGCAACAATGCGCGTCGGTCAGCGTGCCCGAACCGCGCCAATTGGCGATTTCGGTGTGGGACCCAACCAATGTCAAGGCGGTGGAAAAGGCGATTAGCGACGCCGGGTTGGGATTGAACCCGCAGACCGAGGGCACGACCATAAGGTTGCGTATTCCCGAATTGAATGAAGAACGCCGCATGGAATTGATAAAGCTGGGCCACAAATACGCCGAAACTGCCAAGGTGGCGGTGCGCAATTTGCGACGCGACCATTTGGAATTTATTAAAAAAAATGAAAAGGATAAAAAAATTGGCGAGGATGACGCGCGGCAACAGGCCGAGGTGGCGCAAAAACTAACCGATAAATTCATTGCCGAAATTGACAAGATGATGGCCGATAAAGAAAAAGATATTAAACATATTTAGTTTTATTTTCTTTCGCATTTTTCATGGCTGATTACCCCACCCCCACCCCGCCGCGCCATGTGGCGATTATTATGGATGGCAATGGCCGTTGGGCCGAACGCCGTGGCCTGCCCCGCGAATTGGGCCATGCCGAGGGAGCCAAGGCGATGGAGCGGGTGGTTAAGGCGGCGTTGGTAAAAAAAATTCCGTTTGTTAGTTTTTATTGTTTTTCGACCGAAAATTGGTCGCGCCCGAAAAAAGAAGTCGAGCTGTTGATGAATTTATTGCGCCAATACCTGAAAAGAAATTTTAAAGATTTGGCGAGCGATGGGGTGCGCATTCGCGTGATTGGCCAACGGCGCGATCTGCCGACCGATATTGTGCGCGCCATCACCAAATTGGAAACCGACAGCATGAACCACGAAAACTTGACGTTGGTGTTGGCGATTAATTATGGCGCGCGCGCCGATATTGTCCAGGCGGTTGAGCATGTGTTGCAGGAACAGGAGCAAGGGTTGTTGACCCAAGCGATCGATGAAGACACCATCAGCAATCACCTGTGGACGCGCGATATTCCCGACCCCGATGTTATCGTGCGGAGCAGTGGCGAGCATCGCCTGTCGAATTTTTTTCTGTGGCAGGCGGCCTACGCCGAATTTATTTTTACCGACCGTTTGTGGCCCGACATAGCGGCCGAGGATTTCGACCTGTGGCTAAAAGAATATGAAAAACGGCAAAGGCGGTTTGGTGGTCGCGCCGATGAAATTCAACAGCAATCCTCGTAACAACAATCGGCAAAAAAATCATGGCGAAAAAAACCAAAGCAAAAAAAATAAAGACGCTGAAATCCGTGAAGGTCACGGGTAATGGCGCGGGTCGTGCGGCGCAACTTACCACGCCGCAAAATTCAGCGCGCACCAAATGGTTAAGCGGGTTGGTGTTGGCGGGTGGCCTGGCGGTATTTTTATTATTGCCACGCTGGTGGCAATTGATTGGGTTGTTGGCGATAGTGTTCATTGGCCACCGCGAATGGCAACGATTGGCGCAACGCACCAAAAACCCGTTCCGATGGTTTTTGATTGGGTTTTTTTATATTTTGGCGTCATCTATCGCCGCGGTTTATTTGCTCAGCCTGCACCCGCTGTGGTTTTTGCAGGTGGTGCTTATCGTCGTTGCCACCGACAGCGCGGGTTATATCGTCGGTAAAAAATGGGGGCGGCACAAATTGGCACCAACCATTTCGCCCGGCAAAACGTGGGAGGGGGCCTTCGGCGGCCTCGCCCTGGTGAACCTGGTGATTTATGTCAGCGCGATAACTTTTCACGCGGCGCTTCGCGACCATTTGGTAATGGCGATGTTGAGCGGTTGGGTGATTGCCGTTGCGTCGATTTTCGGCGACCTATTTGAATCGTATTTCAAACGCCAGGCGGGGGTGAAGGATTCGGGTAATTTTATTCCGGGGCACGGCGGCATCCTCGACCGCATCGACGGGCAATTGCTGGCGATGCTGGTCGCGGCGGCGGTGGCGGCGGCAATGGGGTAAGGGCGACGGCGGAAGGGGGCGCTTAGGTTTTTTTATTATTTTTTTTGTGCATACCAAGCATGCAAGACCAACGATTGAAAAAAT
>JASGCL010000046.1:7052-8552 GCA_030054115.1 Hydrotalea sp. | reverse complement strand
TCGTCGGCGGTGATGGTGGCGGCGGTGGACATGATGACGGCGCGGTGCATGGCGTTTTCCAATTCGCGCACATTGCCGTGGAAATGGTGTTTTTGCATTTTGGCCAGTGCGTCCCGCGCCAATGATAAAATTGGTTTTTTATATTGCGTGCAATATTTTTGAATAAAATGGTCGGCCAAAATTCCAATGTCGTCTTTCCGCGCGCGCAACGCCGGCAGGTTGATTTGAAAAACATTCAGGCGGTAAAATAAATCTTCGCGGAATTTTCCGGCGTCGATGTGTTTGACAATGTCGCGGTTGGTGGTGGCGACAATGCGCACGTTTATTTTTATCGGCGCGTGGCCGCCCAAGCGGTCGATTTCCTGTTCTTGCAGGACGCGTAACAATTTCGCCTGCAGGCGCAGATCCATCTCGCTGATTTCGTCCAGCAACAATGTGCCGCCGTCGGCTTCTTCGAACTTGCCAATTTTGCGCGTCAGGGCGCCGGTGAATGCACCTTTTTCATAACCGAACAATTCCGATTCCAACAGATGTTCGGGAATGGCCGCGCAGTTGAAGGCGTGAAATTTTTTCGCCGCCAGGCCGCTGAAATAATGAATCGTTTTTGCCAATACTTCTTTCCCCGTGCCCGATTCACCGGTGATAAGCACCGACGCCTGGCTTCGTGCCATTACCGGCAATTCGGCCAACAGGGCGCGGGTTTTGGCGTCGGCACAAACGAATGGCGCACCGGCGGTTGCGTCGATGACCGCATGCGATTTTATTTGCCCTATCACTGCGTTGCTTGAGGGCAATTTATTTTGCCCTATCACTCCGTTGCTTGAGGGTATGCCACCCGCGATAATCCCGCGCGATGATGCGCCAACCGATTCGGCGATGAGTTTTTTGAAATGGTCAAGCCGCGCCGGCAAGGAAAGATATTTTTGGTTCAGGGCGGTAATTTGCGCCGGCGTTTTTATTTCTTCGCCACAGGCAATAATCGCCGGTTGATGTTCGTTGCCCTCCATCTGTTTTAAAAATTGGTCGATGCCCAATTTGATATCGACCATCGCCAAATCAATCGCCCGTTCGCCGCGCAATGTTTCCATCGCCGAGGAGATGCTGTTGACCTGCGACACCTGAAAACCGGCGTCTCGCGCCAATTTTGCCGTCGACCCAATTTTATCAGCCATGTTACCAACAATAAGAACCCGCGCCATTTTTTTATTTCAATTTTTATTTACTTTGTTTTACTTTAGTTTTAAATCGAATCGACTAGTTTTTACCAAAAACATTGAATCCATAAGATTCAATTATTTATCATAAGCTTTAGCCACCCAAATGGAATCACTACATAGCAAACATAGATTCACCATTATTGATTCGTCTTGAAATTCGTCCTGTTCGGTTTTTTTGTCTATAAAAAAAATACAATTATTGACGTTTTCTTGTGGATAACTTTGCCGCGTGAGAATCGAACAGCGAACAACCCGCTGTTTTCCCCGCCCATCAAGCGGCGAA
>JASGCL010000046.1:0-6952 GCA_030054115.1 Hydrotalea sp. | reverse complement strand
CGTTCGGCCTCGCCGCGCGCAATCACATCGGCGCGTTCGTTTTCGGCGTGGCCGGCGTGCCCCTTAACCCAATGAAATGAAACACGGGCCAGGTGGCGATGGGTCAACAACGCCCGCCACAGCTCTTGGTTTTTGATTGGTTTTTTGTCGGCGGTTTTAAAACCATTTTGCAACCATTTTTTTGACCATTCGCCGATGCCTTTTTGTAAGTATTGCGAGTCAGTGTAAACCTCGATGGTGATGTCTTTGGTCACGGCGTTGAGCGCCATCAGGGCGGCGGTCAATTCCATTTGGTTGTTGGTGGTGTGCGGTGCCCCGCCCTTTAATATTTTTTCGGCGGTGCTACTTGGGTGTTGCAAAATGGCGCACCATCCCCCCGGGCCGGGGTTGCCAAGGCACGAACCATCGCAATAGATTTTTATCATGTTTTTTTTCGTGAGGTTATTATGGTAATAATTTTTTTATTGTCGATTGGCTGTCGGGCAGGAGCAGCCAATCGAGCATTGCCCGATAAAATGCCGGGTCTTTCGGTTTGACAATATCGCCATCGCGGTGGGCGTGAAAATCATAAAACCTTGTTAAGGCGAATCGCCAGGCCGCGCCGATAAGCAAATTGATAAAATATTTTTTTTCATCAACTTGTAATGGTCGCAACGATAAATACCCCGCCAATAATTGTTCGCACATCTTGGGTTGAAATGCCGCCGACCGATTCGCGTTTTGAAAACACCAGGCGGTTACGGCAATCGCCAAGTCGTATGCCAAAAAATCGGTGCAGGCAAAATAAAAATCGATAACGCCGGTGATGCGCGCGGTTTTTGCATCGGCAAAAAAAACATTGTCGGGGAAAAAATCGGCGTGGCAAGCACCGCGCGGCATGGTGGGTGGAACATCGCGCCAATAGTTTTTTACAACGGCGAATTTTTCGGTCAGGGTGGCCATGTCGCCCGCGATGGTTGGGTTGTGGAATTGTTGGTTGGCCGTGGCCCATAATTTTTCCCAACCGGTTAATGATAATTTATTGTCGCGCGTCATGGCAAAATCGCGGGTGGTATTATGTAACCGCGCCAATGTTTCGCCGGCCGAAAAACAATCGGCATCGTTCCATTGTTCTTTTTCACTGCCGGGCAAAAATGAAATAATCACCGCCGGTTTATCCTTGACCATGGTGACAATTTGGTCGTGTTTGTTTTTCAGCGGCAGTGGGCAGGGAAAACCCCGTTTCGCCAAATGGTCGGTCAAGCCAAAACAAAATGGCAAGTCATCGGCGTCGGTGCGTTCTTCAAAAATCGTAAAGATATATTTTGTCGCTGGCGCATTATCGGGTGCAACCCGCAATAAATAATTTGAATTGGAAACGCCCTTGACGATTTCATTGGCCGACAGCAATCGGCCAATGTTGTAATCGGCAATGACATCGGCAATCTCGCCTTGGGTAAGGTGGGTATAGACGGCCATGATGTTGCGTTACAATAAATTTTAAAATTTTATGAATTCTGCGCTGATAATTTTTTTTCAAGCGTTATCAATTCGCGCGGCAATTTAAAATTGATTGTTTCCTTGGCGATTGAAAAATGGGTCAGGGTGACGGCGAATTTTTCCTTCAGCGCATTTATCACCCCCATCACCAATTCATCGGGCGCCGACGCGCCGGCGGTCAGGGCAATTTTTTTTGCGCCGTCAAAATCGGTGTAATCGATATCTTGCGCGCTGTTGATTAATTTGCCGCGCGCGATGCCGGATTCTAACCCGACCTCCAGCAAGCGTTTTGAATTGGAAGAATTCTGCGACCCGACCACCAAAATATAATCGGCTTGCTTGGCCAGCTCGGCCACCGCCCGTTGCCGGTTGGTGGTGGCATAGCAAATATCTTCCTTTTTTGGCCCAACGATGTCAGGAAATTTTTGCCTCAGCAGGTTAATCATCGCCGCGGTTTCCGAAACCGACAGGGTGGTTTGCGTGGCGTAGGCCAATGGCGTGCTGTCCGGCAGGTCAAGCCCGTCGATATCTTCCTTGGTTTCAATCAACAGCACGCGACCTTCCTCCACCTGGCCCATGGTGCCGATAACCTCGGGGTGGTGTTTGTGGCCAATCAGCAAAACGATTCGGCCGTCGGCCACGTGGCGAATGGTTTCGCGATGCACCTTGCTCACCAGCGGGCAGGTCGCATCAAGAAAAAATAAATTGCGGTGTCGCGCCATGGCGGGCACCGATTGCGGCACGCCGTGCGCCGAAAATATTACAGGTTGGTCGGTGTCGGGTATGTCGGTTAGCTCTTTGACAAAAACCGCGCCGAGCGAGCGAAGCCGTTCGACGACAAAAACATTATGAACAATTTCATGCCGCACGTAAACCGGCGCGCCGTAACGTTCTATCGCCAATTCGACAATTTCAATCGCCCGTTCAACGCCGGCGCAAAACCCGCGTGGCGCGGCGAGTAAAATTTCTAACGGCGGTTTAGGGTTTGGCATGGCAAGACTCAATCGGGGGTGGCAAGGGGTTATCAAAGATTGGACGATATAACGGCTTGAAATTGGCGTGATAGTTGTTTAAGGATGGTATAGCCTGATTGTTTTGTAATGTCAAAAAAGCGCGTTATTCACTATTTTTGTTTGTCATTGGGACTGCTTGCGCCATTGATGCTGGCGGCTTGTGGTGGCGGGTCGGGCAGTAACGCCATTTCGTCATCGAATTGCCCCCAGGTTAATGTGCTGGATATTGCGCAAACCGTTTACCGCTTCGCCGGCGACGGCAACGACCCGGCGCAATTGAAATACCAGGCGTCGGTCGGCCATGGGGTGGGCGATTGTTCGATTGAAAACGGCGGGCGGCAATTGGTGGTTACCCTGCCGGCGCAGGTTAAGGTGGTGTTCGGCCCGAAAATAAGCAAGGCCGATTCGCTGGCCGTGGTGGTTACATTGTTCGATAAAAAATCAAAAGTGATTAATAAAAAAATTCAAAAATTAAAAATTTTGGATAAAAACGATACCGACCTGACCATGGGGCATACGAAATATTTTACGTGGGATAACCGAATTGTAACATTGTTGGATTACGACCACCCGCCGTCAAGTTTCCGCATCACCATGGCGATACAATTAAACGAAAACGAATTGAACCAGATTAAAAGCGGCGACACCTCACCGCGCTTACCCTCGGGGTTGGGGTTTTAATCACTCCCACTCGATAGTTGCCGGTGGTTTGGATGTTATGTCGAGGACGACGCGGCTTATCCCCTTGACCTCATTCACCAACCTGGTGGTGGTGGTTTTTATGAAATCCTCGGGGAAATAAAAACTATCGGCGGTCATGCCGTCTTGCGATGTTACGGCGCGCAGGGCCAAGACCTTTTCATAAGTCCGCCCATCGCCCATGACGCCGACGGTTTGAATCGGCAAGAGCACGGCAAAGGCCTGCCAAATTTTATCATACAGCCCGAATTTTTTTATCTGGTCGATGTAAATACTATCGGCAAGTCGCAAGATGTCGCAATGCTCCCGCGTGACCTCCCCCATGACACGAATGGCAAGGCCCGGCCCGGGGAACGGGTGGCGGTTGATGAGCCCGTCGGGCAGGCCGAGGGCGCGGCCGAGCAGGCGAACCTCGTCCTTGAACAGCATGCGCAATGGTTCCAGCAAGCTGAAGTTCATTTTTTCCGGCAGGCCGCCAACATTGTGGTGCGATTTAATGGTGGCCGATGGCGCGCCCGACACTGAAACCGATTCGATAACATCGGGGTATAGCGTGCCCTGCAATAAAAATTTTTCTTCGGTGCTGTCGCCGACGATTTTTTTTGCCTCGGCCTCGAACACCTCGATAAATAATTTGCCGATGATTTTTCGTTTTTGTTCGGGGTCGATAACGTCGCGCAACGCGCTCAAAAATTTATCCTCGGCATTTATCAGGCGAACATCCAAATGGGGGTAGGGGGCGAGGGCTTTTTGAACCTCATCCCCCTCGTTCGCGCGCAACAACCCATGGTCGACCAAGATGCAGGTCATTTGCGGTGGGTTGCCGGGTTTTGTGTTTTCTTGCAACGCCGCCGCGGTTAATATGGCGGCGACCGAGCTGTCAACCCCGCCTGATAATCCGGCGATGATTTTTCTATTGCCGACTTTTTTTCTTATGGCGGCGGTCATCTCGGGGATCATATCGGCCATTTGCCAATTGGGTTGCATGGCGCAAATATCGGCCGCGAAATTTTTTAACATGATATCGCCCTGGTCGGTGTGGCTGACCTCGGGGTGGAATTGCATGCCGTAAATTTTTTGCGCTTCGTTGCCCATGATGGCGAATGGCGCGCCGTCGCTGACCGCCATGGCGACAAAATCCTTTGGCAAGGTGGCCACATGGTCGCCGTGGCTCATCCAAACCTTGGTTGCATTGTAGTTTTTAAACAATGGGCTGTCGGCAACGACGCGGATATTCGCCAAACCAAATTCACGCGTTGTGCCGGGGGACACTTTCCCACCCAGCAAATGCGCCAATAATTGTTGGCCGTAACAAATACCCAAGATGGGAATATGCGCCTCAATTATATCGTTGAGCAATTTTTTTTCGACCGCCGGCGCATCGGGCGACAAAACCGACGCCGGCCCGCCCGATAGAATCACGCCACGGATATTGCCGTCACCACCCGCGTAAAAAACCTCGGCCAATTTGTGAAATGGGATAATCTCCGCCAGAAATTGGTGGGCACGCAAACGCCGCGCGATTAATTGGGTAACCTGCGACCCAAAATCAGCTATCAGGATTTTTTCCATATTATATTTTTTTTGCAATATTAATGGCCAAGCGCGACACACGCCGCACCAGTGGATAAAATGTTTGGTAAAATTTCATTTCTTTGGCCCCTTGCTCCAACGCGGTATCGCGGTGCAATAATTCGTCTTGGCGGAATTTTTCAATTTTTTGCCACAGGGGGGATGCCGGGTCCAGCGTCGCCAACTGTTCCAAATAATGTTCGTTGATTTCATCCTCGACCGCGACGGTCAGGCTCATGGCCGAGGGGATGCCCGACCGCGCGGTTAAAAAACCGACCGCAAAACCCAATCGCTTCCAAATGGGATAGAAAAAACTTGGCCGTGTTTGGTGGGTGCTGATAAGCCGATTGAATTCGCCGAAATGTTCTTCTTCATGCTCTTTCATCTCCGCCAACAGGGCGCGGGTGTTGGCATTCGGGTTTTTTACGCCGCGCATTTGCCCGCTGTAAATTTGCACCGCCCCCAATTCGCCGGCTTGGTCAACGCGGTACAGCGGCGACAGGTCGTGTTTGTTTTTGCGATCCCCCGGTAAATAAAAAGGTTGTTGGTCGTATGCCATTATCGCTTTTTAGCAAATAACAACGTCAAAAGATAGATAGCAACCAACGTGCTGGCGACAAAATTCCAACCAGATAATGACAGGCCGAGGAAAACCACCGCCGGCTTATTACAACTGACCACGTTGGCGGCGTTGAAAAAATCGTCGACCGATTTGGCCATCGGGTCGAGCATGTTGACCGACGAACAGCTTTTCGGTCCGGGCCAAAATTGCCATTCAACACCGGCGTGATAGGCGGCCAGCATCATTGAAAACAACATGACAAAAACCCCCAAGGTCAGGATGAAGAAGCGGTGGCTGTCGCGTTGGCGGTAAACAATATTCAACAGGCAAGAGAACAGCCCCAAAAATAACATCAGCCACCACGGGTAACGTTGATAATAACAAAGCGGGCAGGGCAAAAAGCCAAAACCATATTGCAACACCCAAACGGAAGTTAGAATCCCCAAACCAAAAACAATGTAGGTTAGAAATAATGGCGGCGTTTTGGTCATGTCAGTTTATAAAAAAAAATTGTCCCGACCACAAGCCCCAAACCACTAACCGCAGGTTGCCGGCATGAAGGATGACTGGCGATGCATAAAATACAGCACCGCCACCACAATCATCAACACCGCGCCGATAATGGCAACGGTGTTGAAATGCTTGTCGATATATTTTTTGGCCGGCGCACCAAAATAATAAAACACCGCGCCGATGCCGAAATAACGCACCGAACGTCCGAGCACCGAGGCAAGAATAAATATCCATAAGGGCAATTGAAAAAACCCCGAGGCCCAGGTGATAACTTTATAGGGCACCGGCAAAAACCCCCATATCATCACGGCGACAAAACCATATTGGTTATAAATACCCTTGATGCAATCAAATTTCCCCGCGCCGCCCAGCCAGTGGGTAACAATCGGTTGCAGGGCGTCGGCAAAAAAATACCCCAGGGTGTAGGCCATAAGCCCGCCGATAATCGACCCGACGGTGGTGGCAAAGGCAAAGGAGAAAGATTTTTTTGGTCGCGCCAACATCATCGGCAACAACATCACCAATGGCGGAATCGGGAAGAAAATTGAATCAATGACCGACGTGCCCCATAACAATGGCACGGCTTTTTTATGCGCGCTCCACCCCAGGACGCGATTGTATAATTTATGCAACATCAGCGGGGTTTATCTGCATTCGCTAAAAAAAGCAAGGGCGAGAATGACGGCGGCGAAAATATTAACCATCAAAGACAAAATTTATACAAACACCGCCAATGGTGGAATAGTAATTTTTGCACTTGCGGACACCCGTAAAAATATGTTAAAAATAACGCCATGAAAAAGAATTTACGCACCAAAATAACTTCGCGCTCAAACAGCGAAGCGATAGCGCAAAAATTATTTGCGCTGTTAATTACATCCACCCTATCCAGCGCGGTTTTCACCACCCACGCCAATGCCCAAAATGCTGGCAATAAAGCCAATCTCGGCACCGGCGCGAACGGCCCATTGCTGGCCAACGCGGTTGCCGGGAAATTATTATTAAAGGCTGATGTCGGCTATGTCTACAGCTTCGCCGGCGATTGGAACAAATCAAATTCGTCAAGCCCCAGCATCGGCGGTAATACCTCCACCGCGACCGGCGGGGTTGGTTA
>JASGCL010000045.1:410-8566 GCA_030054115.1 Hydrotalea sp. | reverse complement strand
GCGAATAAATTCACTGCCCAATTCAGGCAGGATTTTCATCAACATCAATATCATTATTAATAAAATGGCGAACAATGTTATTTTGCTTTCTTTGCCCATATCTTTTTTGCCCTGTGGGTCGATAAAATAATAATAAATAATTATTATCATTGGCACCATATATGAAAAAAAGAAAAGACCAATTTTAAATATATAGCCACTCCAACCCAAAAAATTACCACCGCCACCGGCATGCAAATAAATTAAGACCGGCAAGGCAAGTAGTAATAACCCAGCGATGTTTTGCCAATGTAAAATATCGGGTAGTCGATGCTTTATGGTTTTTATATTGATGGGTTGTAAAAAAATATAGCGACAACCAACAACCATCATAAAGGGAGCCAACCCCAAAAAAGAAAAGGGCGACCAAAATAACATCGCCGACGCCAACAGGCCGAGATAAGAAATAACATGAATAGCATTTGTTTTATTATCGAGTTTATTAAAAAGCATCGGCCACAAAATACCCAACCCCAACCATGGCGACAGGGCATGTTGTGGCACCCAGGTAAGCAATGTGGCATGAGATGAGTATTCGGGGAAACCAATCGCCCATGACCATGCTTCGTAATGATGAGGAACCACGGTGACATCATAATGATAAAAAAGCCCGCCAAAAAAACCAAGGTTGCTAAAAAACATAAAAACAAGTGGCGCGACGACCAGCCATCTGTTGTTTGTTTTTTTATCGGGGTTTGCCTCGCGCAATAAATTAAAAAACAAAAACACGCCAAGCATTGTCCACAGGGCGAGCATCGCCCGCGCCCCCAACCAACCAAACACCCACGGGAAAAAATGCAACAATCCAGTGGGGACAAGGTAATAACCCAAATAATAGCGCAGGGTAACATCACCCAGCGGCACAACATTGCCACGCAACGACCAATTGTCGCGCAAAAAATTTATCACCGCATAATGTTTATACCAATCGCCTGGTTGACCGGTGCCCAAATGCCCACCGCCATGGCCGATGTAACCGCTGATGTAACACCACAGAAAAGTTAAACCCAGCAGATAATAGGTTTGCCAGGTTGGTTTTTTTAACCCGCGCCACAATATTTGCCAGTCGGTGTTTATTACTAATTTGTAAAACAAATACAGCATCAATAACGCCGCCGGCACCGCCAACCACCAATTCACGAACGACAGAAAAAATACCAGCAGTGGCACCGCCAGGTAAAAAATCGCACCAGTGCGTGCCGGCGACATGACACCACCCATTGCGCCGTAACCTGCGCCATCGCTCGTCGCGCGGCCTGCCCCGTTCTTATATTGCTGACGCCCCCGAAAAACCCTCTGTTTTTGCATTATTTATTCTACCCCGTAAAAATTGCATCATGTCCTGATAAAACAGCTGGTTGTGCCAAGTCAACAAAATATGCGATAAAAATTCGCCAGCATGGAATAAATGGTTAAGGTAAGCACGGGTGTAATCACGGCACGCCGGGCATGGGCAATGTTTATCCAGCGGCACCATGGCCGTGCGGTGTTCGTTGTTTTTGATATTGATGGTTTGGTAATTTTCAAAATCATCCGCGCCATTGGGGCCGCGCACAAAAACCTGGCCATGGCGGCCCGACCGCGCCGGCAAAACGCAATCGAACATATCAACCCCGCGCGCCACCGATTTCATAATATCATCGGGTTTGCCCACCCCCATTAAATAACGTGGTTTGTTTTTTGGCAAATGGGGCAGGGCGTGGTCAAGCGTGGCCAGCATCATTTCCTGCCCCTCCCCCACCGCCAGGCCGCCAATCGCCAGGCCGTGAAAATCCATCGGCAATAAATCATTGCATGATTCTTGGCGCAAATCGCCATGCACCCCACCCTGGACAATACCAAAAACGCCATAACCCGGCCGTTCGACAAAAACATCGCGGCATATTTTGGCCCAGGCCATCGATTTTTTCATCGCCGCCGCCACCAATTTTTTGTCGTTGGGGTAGCTGATACATTGGTCGAACACCATGCTGATGTCGCTACCCAATTTTTTTTGAATATCCATCACCAACGCCGGTGTAAAAAAATGTTTCGCACCGTCGATGGGCGAGCGAAACCACACCCCGTCGTCGGTAATGGTGGTTAGTTTCGACAGGCTCATCACTTGGAAGCCGCCCGAATCGGTCAATATCGGCCCCGCCCAATTCATGAATTGGTGCAACCCGCCATGTTGTTCGATAACCGAAAGCCCAGGCCGCAAAAACAAATGATAGCTATTGCCCAGAATAATCCCCGCGCCGGTGGTGGCCAGGTCGTTGATACGCATGGCCTTCATCGCCCCCTGGGTCGCGACCGGCATGAAGGCCGGGGTTTGAAAAACCCCATGGGCGGTTTGCACCAGCCCGAGGCGGCCAAATTGATTTTCTTTTTCTAAGGTAAATTTCATTTTCTTATGCTCGCGCCCGTTTTAACAAATATTTTTATTTCTGTTTTAACAAACATCTTTATGGCTGTTTTAATAAACAGGCATCCCCATAGGAATAAAAACGATAGCCACGGGCAATCGCCGTTTCGTATAATTTTTTGGTTGCCCCCGCGCCAATAAAACTATTCACTAATAATAGCAAGGTCGAATGGGGCAGGTGAAAATTGGTCAGCAAATAATCGGCCGATGTAACGCGGTATGGCGGTTTGATAAAAATATCGGTCGCGCCGTCGAACGGGCGCAACCGCCCGTCTTTATCAATCGCCGATTCCAACAGGCGCAAACTGGTGGTGCCCAGGGCGATAATTTTTTTGCCCTCCGCCCTTGCGCGATTATATTGCGCCACCGTATCGGCGTCGATAACCCCCCATTCTTGGTGCATGACATGGTCCTTGATATCGCCCTTAATCGGTAAAAAAGTTCCCAGCCCAACATGCAACGTCACCGGCAAAAACATAATGCCACGCGCCAACAATTGTTGTTTCAATTTTTCGGTAAAATGCAGGCTGGCGGTCGGGCTGGCCACCGAGCCATTTTTTTCGGCAAAGATAGTTTGATAATCCAATTTATCGGCGTCATCGGGGCTTCGCTTAAGGTAGGGCGGAATCGGCATCTGGCCATGTTGTTCCAAATTATGCCAAAAATTTTTTTGGTCGTGAAATTCCAACTTGGCCAAACCGCTCGGCAATTTTTCCACCACGCGGGCGGTGAAATTCTGCGCCGCGTTGCCCGTCACGTCGCCACCCGGGGCAAAATTAATATCATCGCCGACCGCAATTTTTTTTAAACCCCGCACCATGGCTTGCCACAAAAATCTTTCGCCGATTTTTTCCGCCCGCACCAAATTAACATCGATGATTCTTTCCGCCTTTGCCCGCGCAATACGCCCGGTCAATTTTGCCGGAATAACCCGGCTGTTGTTAAACACGACCACGCTATTGTCCGGTAATAATTGCGGCAGGTCGCCCACCACATGGTCGTCATAGACACCATCGCGATACAGCAACAACCGCCCCTGCTCGCGCGGTGTGGTCGGGTGCTGGGCGATGAGCGCGGGCGGCAGGTCGTAATCGAAAAAAAAATTGGCCGCATCGGTCGCGGTTTGCGGCGCGGCTTGCTGGGGCATGGCCGGCGCGGCTAGGTCGCCTCGCCCGTTCATTTTAACATTCATGATTGGTCGATATTAGCCGAAGATTTTAACCGCCGCCACCATTGTTTGATAAAAACCCCAGGCCAAGGGCAACAACACCAACCCCCATGCCACGGCCAAGGTCGCGGCATGTCCGGCGCTTTGCCATTTGTCGCGTTTTTGCAACGCGACAATATCGGTTGCTCCCCCACCGGCCGAACCCATCAAGCCCTTTGCCTCCACGATAATTTCCTTGCCAAGTTTTTTTGCCGCATTGGCAACCTTATCCAACATGGTAAATTTCTTAAGCGATGATTGCACCACCGACATCGCCACCGGATAAATAAATAAATTGGCAACCAAACCCACCACCAAAAACCCCGCCAAAATATACATCGTTTGGTTATAGGACTCGGCCGAGGAAAAACCCAAATGGAGTTGATATTCGCGCATGTAATTGACAATCACCGGACCAAAAATACCCGCCATCGCCCAGGCGGTTAACAACCGGCCATGGATCGCGCCAACCATCTTGGTGCCAAAAATATCAGACAGGTAAGCCGGAATGGTCGAAAAACCGCCGCCATACATCGACACAATCACGCCGACCGCCAGAACAAACCCCCACAATAACTGAAAATGGCTCGCGCTGGGCAGGCAGGCATAAAGCACAAAACCAAGAATAAAATAAATGCTGTAGGTTGCCTTGCGCCCAATTTTGTCAGACGCCGACGACCAGGCAAATCGCCCGATGATGTTAAACAGGCTAATCAAGCCGGTAAAGCCGGCGGCGATGGTGGCGATTTGTTTTTTTTCATCGCCCGACAGGTCGTTGAAATCCTTCGCCACGCCGAGCAATTGGCCGGCAAAGATTTCTTGTAACATCGGCGATGCCATGCCTATCAACCCGATGCCGGCCGCCACGTTGCAAAACAGCACCAACCACATCAACCAAAATTGTTTGGTGCGAAACGCATCCTCGACATGAATATCGTGGCGGCTTATCATTTTTTTATCGCCGTCTTGTTTGACTTGAAAATTTTTTGGCCGCCAATCATCGGCCGGCACGCGATAAAAAAACGCCCCCACCGTCATGTAAATATAATATACCACCGCCAGCACGACCAGCGTTTGCGCCACGCCGACCGACGTGGCCGAGGCAAAATGGCCTATCAATAAATTTGCCAGCGGACTGCCAATCATTGCGCCGCCGCCAAACCCCATAATGGCCAGGCCCGACGCCATGCCGCGCCGGTCGGGGAACCATTTCATCAGGGTCGACACCGGCGATATATAACCCAACCCCAGCCCAATACCGCCGAGCGCGCCGGCACCAAGCCACATCAGCCAGGCCTGGTGCAATTCCACCCCCAGGGCCGATATCAACAACCCACCGGCCCAACAAAGGGCGGCGACAAAACCGGTGTTGCGCGGCCCAACCCGTTCGACCCACCGACCAAGCACCGCCGCCGAAAAACCAAGAAATAAAAAGAACAGGGTAAATATCCACCCCAGGGTCGACACCCGCCAATCGCAATCGGTTAAGAAAATTTCTTGCCACAGGCTGGTGCCGCTGGGGCAGGCCTCAACATGGTCGATGCCGACCGCGCGCGATAAGGGTAACCAAAAAACCGAAAATCCATAGGCCATGCCAATCGACAAATGCACCGCCAGGGCACAGGGCGGCACCAGCCAACGGTTATAACCCGGGCGCGCGATAATTGCATTACGACTAAAAAAATGATGAAGAAACAACTTCATTAATGTCCCTTTCTTATGTTTCACGCGTTGCCTACCCTTTCTTTTCCCCAAAGTCAATCCCTATAGAAATTCCATACCCCTAATGATGATTATACATCACTGACCAATTGCGACAATCAAATTAACAACAACTAAAAAAAAAGTCCGCGATTGGCAATGGCGCGGGCGGCGGGCACGAATTTTGCAAAGTTGCCTGTCATGCCGAACAACGTCCCAACCAAGAACCCCGCCGCGCCAATCGATACCATTATGCTGGGCGATGCCATCGCCCTGGCCAAAAAAATTGCACCCGAATCGGTCGATTTGATATTCGCCGACCCGCCCTATAATTTGCAATTGCAAAACACCCTGCACCGCCCCAACCAATCGTTGGTCAATGGCGTGCATGACGATTGGGACAAGTTTTCTGATTTCGCCGCCTATGACCGATTTACCACCGAATGGCTGACGGCGATGCGCGGGTTGTTAAAACCCGATGGCGGCCTGTGGGTGATTGGCAGTTACCATAATATATTTCGCGTCGGAAAAATTTTGCAAGATTTGGGTTTTTGGATATTAAACGACATCGTGTGGATAAAGCACAATCCGATGCCAAATTTTAAGGGGCGACGTTTTACCAACGCCCACGAAACATTAATTTGGGCAAGCAAGAGCAAGCCCGCCAAATACCAATTTCATTACCACGCGATGAAAACCCTGAACGACGATTTGCAAATGCGTTCCGATTGGTATTTACCGATATGTTCGGGCGGCGAGCGGATTAAAACCATCACCAATAATTTGCAAGATGGCAAGCACAGCACCAAGGCCACCGCCGCCCACCCAACGCAAAAACCCGAAAGCCTGCTCCAGCGGGTTATCATGGCCACCAGTTCGGTGGGCGATGTCGTGCTCGACCCATTTGCCGGCAGTGGCACCACCCTGGCGGTGGCAAAAAAATTGCGCCGCCATTACATTGGGTTCGAACGGGAAGAAAAATACGTCGCCATCAGCCGGTCGCGTTTGGCCAGCGTCAAACCCATCGCGCTTGACCATTTGGAAATTGCACAAAGCCCGGCGAAGCAAAAACGCATCGCCTTTGGCACCTTGGTCGAGCAGGGGGTGATAAAACCCGGCGACGAATTGGTCAGCCACCATAACAAATACCGCGCCAAGGTAATGGTTGATGGTTCGCTACGCGCCCTCGGCGCGACGCCAACAACCAATAGCACCAGTGGCAACGATAACAAAAACAAACAGCTGATGGGGAGCATTCACCAATTGCCAGCGCGATTGGAACAGATGGCCAGTTGCAACGGCTGGGGTTATTGGTATCTCACACGTGGTAAAAAACGCATCCTCATCGACGATTTGCGCTAAGGGCAAAATTTTTGCATAAAAAAAAGGCGGTTGGAAAACCCAACCGCCTTTTAATTCAAAAGAAAATTTTTAAAACGATTGTTTAAAAATTAACCCCCAACCCCGCGTTAATAAACACTGCCGATGGTGTCAAGTATGCTACAGAAATGCTTGAATGTAATAACCCCTTATTATATTCAAACGAGATTTTTGGAGCAAAAACAAAACTGGTTTTTGTTTCAGTTGTTGTTTCACCTGTAGAAGCAAGGATTTGTGCTTGGGTTTGTGGTTGTGTAGGTTCTTGTGTCGTAGCTTGCAATGCTATTTGATTAGTAACTAATTGATTAGTTATAAGAAAATCCTGATCTTCAGCTGATAATGAATCCCAAACATTAGATTTCATTTCCACTGCCGTGCCGGATGCAAAACCTGCTGTCTTACCGTTAGCGCTTAGCAAGGTATCTACCCCTGCTTTAGTGGCTGTATGCCCAAAAACATCTTGCCACACACCAGAAGCAATGGGAGGTTTTGTAACAACGTTATGCGCTGAGTGTTGATAAACAGAATATCCACCACCCTTTATCACAGTTGCAATTTCGGTATCGGTAGGATTCGTGCCCCCGAGTCCCCCCGCGCCTACTACTTTGTTTGTTAAAAAAGCATTCCCGATAGACGTTTCTCCCTCCGAATCAAAATAAGTAACAACACCATTGCTATAGCCTGCCCCTCCTGCAATCTTAATTGCGCCCGTAGTTGCAACACTTGTGGTTGATTGCTCGCTAAAGCTTGCACCAACGCCGAGACCGACCTTAATAGCAAATTCGCCATTTTTGTCGAGAGCAAACTTGTAAGTTGGCGATAGAGTTACCGCATTGTAAGCAGAACCCCCATAACCAAAGTAGTCAGCAGACACGCCCCAACCTGATTTATGGGTGTAACCGATATTTGCACCATAGCCAAAATGGCTTCCGCTGTTATAAGCGTAACCAATTTGAGGAGCAATAGTCAAGCCAACGCCTTTTTTGGTCTGGGCCATGGCATTATTTAGGCCACCATTGCTAGCCATACCAACAATAGCCATAGCAACCATTGCTATGCTTTTGTTTTTTATGATTTTTTTTATCATCTTCCTTCATGTTTCTTCCCGTCCCACTTGGTTAGTGTGTCCTCTATTATTCCTCCAGATTCTATAAAACCTGTAATAATAATAGATTTTTTTGTAAATTAAACTTTTGGTTTAAAATACCTGTCTCTATAAACAATTTTTATAAGAAATGTCAATACAAAATATATCAAAAATTGCATTTATATTTATGCTGGGGGGCAATATATTCGCCCTATCGCTTCGCTGCTTGAGGGCAATATATTCGCCCTATTTGTTTGCGCTATCACTTCGTTACTTGAGGGCACGCTTCGCTGCTTGAGGGCAATATATTCGCCCTATTTGTTTGCGCTATCACTTCG
>JASGCL010000045.1:0-310 GCA_030054115.1 Hydrotalea sp. | reverse complement strand
TTACTTGAGGGCGGCCGATAAATTTTTCTATGGTTTTCGCCATGTTGCATTCGCAACATGGCAAGAAAAATTTTCGAGAATGACGGACGGTGGGGTGTTAAAAACGGCAACGTAAAAAAAGATAAGAGATGGCGATGCCACAAAGCCTCCATTGCTTCAGCCGCCGCTCACCTCTCTCCCGTCATTCTCGAAATCGTTGCGAGCGATATTGCGTTCAGCAATAGCGCAAACCATTCGCAACGATTATCGGGAACCCAAGCCTTGGCGTCGCATTTTATCAAAGTAATAATCATTCGCCAGCGAAGCTGTC
>JASGCL010000044.1 GCA_030054115.1 Hydrotalea sp. | reverse complement strand
CAGGGCCGCGCGGTGCGACATAAGGTTTAAATCAACTCATTTGCTTAAAAATTAAGACCAATTGCGCCGCCGACAAAAAACGCCAGCGGCCCCGATTTGCTGGTGTCGCTGATATTCATGGCTTCGGTTTCTGGTGCCGCACCGGCCTCGTAATGCTGTTTGGTTTTTTTTAATTCGTGCATGTAACGCATGTTGATATCGGCGTGAAGCATGCCGGCATCATATTCAAACGCCACCTGCGGCGCGACAACAAACCCGATGTCCTTATTCACCCCAATGGTCAAATCGGGCGGCGGCCCGGGAATCGCGCCGGCGGCAAGCAAATTCTTTTGCGTCGACGGGCTTAGGACGTTCCAAACACTATAGGGCACCCATGTCGCCTTGCCCCATTCAAATTGCGCTTCAGCACCAGGTTGACCCAAGAACGGTTTGTCCAAAGCCGCCGCCCCCTTCGAGTTGGCATCGGTCGATAATATTTTTTTCCACACCGCGTGTGACACCACCCCCGTGTAGTAGCTAATCTGGCCGTCACGAACTGCGCCGCCAAAGGTCGGAACATCACGCTCTAATGCCTCGGCAACCTGTTGGTCGGTAATGTGGGCTTGCCCCAAGTCGCACGCACCTGCGGGCCAGTAAAAACCATTTGGATCGCTTGGCGACCCCGCGCCCTTACTATCGGTATAGCCGCCGCCACCAACCACCCCTGACCCACCGTAAAGTCCCGTGCATTTGGGGTTAAACATCAATCGTGGGCCGGTGTATAATGCCCCAGCGGTCGCACGTACGTCGCCGGTTGTTATATTTGGTTCTTTGCCCCAGGTTATATTGGGCGCATTAATCCCCAAACCCACCCCCAAGCGAATGCCGAAATGCCCCGCCGCATCCAATTTAAAACGATAATTTGGCGTCAGGGTGAGGATATTATAATCCGCGCTGTAATGATATTGATAAACCGAATTGTCGCCCGGCCCGACGCTGGTCATGTTGGTTTTAAAATTCATGTAATCGGCCGACAGACCAACCCCAATATCATTGGTGTAATCCAACGACACGCCATAGGCAAAGCCGTTAAATTTTGCTTTGACGAAACCAAAGCTACCAAAATTATTCCCCTGCACAAAATTATAAACGTAGCCAACGGTGCCGCGCAGGGTTAATTTGCCCCCGATTGCATGGCGGACAAATGCCAAGCCTTGTTCTATTTCCTTTTGCACCTGCGCCGGTGTTTGCGGTGGCTTGGTGGGTTTGACTTCTTTAACAACCACCGGCAAGGTATTTATGTTTGGGCTCAGCTCATCGTTATTTCTTGTATATTCTATATGGCGTAGCCGATATTTTTCTTGAGGCTTTTCTTGAGGCAATTGTTTTTGGGCTTCCTTAGAGGATGATAGTTTTTCCTGCCGCGCTTGCTTATCGGCCTCCAATTGTTCTTGGCGTGCTTGCTTATCGGCCTCCAATTGTTCCAGGCGTGCTTGCTTGGCTTCTTCTTCTTGCGCACGTCTTTCCCGGGTCGCTTCGGCGCGTTGTTTAACGAGCTCGGCTTGCCGCGCCGCTCTTTCCTCCTTGGTTGCTTTGGCGGTTTCTTGCGCGGATTCTTTCACCGGCGGCGTGGGTGGTGTAACAACCGGTGCTGGCGCGGTGCTAACATCTGGTGCGGTTTTCTTGGCCGGTGGATTATTAACCACCGGTAGGGCTTGCGACGCGCTTTCCGGAATAGGTTGTTTGGGTGGCGGGGCGACCGGCGGTGCTTTGATGGCCTGCTCTTTTTCTTTGCTCTTTTCCTTTTTGCCCGCTTCTTTTTTTTCGCCGTTAATAATATTCACCGCACCGGGGCGCATCGGTGGCGCATTTTCCTTGCTCGGCTCACCCGTTATTTTATTAATAGCATCCTCGGGCACCGTAATCGGCACGCCGCGTTTTAACCCGCCGCAATAGCCAATACAAAAATAAAGGGTGAAGGTCGTTCCCTTGTCGGTTTTGTTTAATTTCCCAACCCCCAGGCCGGTGCCCGGTTTGCATTTATTAAAAAAACCAACATAGTCGGTTTTTTGCCCACCAAGCGACGCCATGTAGCAGGTCGCCGCGTCCAGCGATAAAGTATTTTCAATTTTTTTATGCACCGCATCTGAATCAGTCATCGGTTTGGCAATCGCCGGTTTGTTTGTTTTGCCGCCATCCGCCAATGTTGTTGCCGTGGTTGCCGATTGTGCAAAAACCAGCAGTGGCGTCAACGCCACCACTATAGTTGTAATAATTGCATTTATTTTAAAAAATTTTTTGCGCACGCGGGACCCCTCTCCTGTCCCGCGGGTGCTATCTTGGGCATTCTTACATTGAACGCCCGACCGACAAGCATCGCCCGATGCGTTCGCTTATCATGGCCATCGATTCAGTAATTGACTATCGAAGCCATATGTCGGTTTTTGCCTAGCTTTCTTAACAATAAAGATAGCCGGATTAGAAAAATAAAAATCATGCAACCGCCCGCGCCAGGTTCCGGCAATACCGAGGCCTCAATGTGTGAATAAATATTAAGGCTTCTTGTGGTAAACCCCGTGCTATGATAAATAATGGTTGGGGGTAATGAGCGATGAAAAAAATATTTAATCGGGCGAATCTAAGGCTGAGCCTGGCGGCTTTATTGCTCCTGTCCGTTTCGTTGCTTGCCCCGGTGCACCATGCCCGCGCCGCTAGCTCAAGCAATGGGTCGGTTTCGTTACAGCCGTCTGATGAGAAAAAGGCGCAACAAACCCTGCCCTACAGCCAAGACCAATTTTGGTCGTTGATGGCAAAGGCCACCGTGTCGGTCGATGAAAAGGCGCAAACCTATCGCGCAAAATTCCCCAACGATATAAAAAAATACCAAGGGCAAAACCTCATCATCAGCGGCTTTATCCTGCCGCTGGAAACCACCGAAAAATTCACCCATTTCCTGCTGACCAAATGGACACCGGTTTGCGCCTATCACCCGCCGGGCGAGCCCACCGAATTTATCGAGGTCACTATCGATAAACCAATCGCCTGGAGCGAAAAAATAATAAAAATTGAAGGGCAATTTAACATGTCGCCCGAGCAATCGCAGGGCATGTTTTTTCAATTAAAAAATGCCAAGGTTGTGCAATATTAACCGCCATGCTCACAATTAAAAACCTATCGGTCGGTTACGACAAAAAACCGGTCGCGCTGATTAAAAATTTTTCATTGGGTGCGGGCGAACATGGTCTCATCCTCGGGGCGTCGGGCTCGGGCAAAAGCACGTTGCTTTACACCCTGGCGGGGCTATTACCATTTATCAAAACCAAAAACGATAATGCCACGGCAATGGTCGATGGCAATGACCTGCTAACCATGACGCCGCGCCAGGCCGACCAATTTCGCGGCAAAACCATGGGGATTATTTATCAATCGCTTTATTTGATTCGCTCGCTCACCGTGCTGGATAACCTGTTGGCGGCCAGTTATGCCGCCGGTTTAAAACAAGACCAAACCCACGCCAAGCATTTACTGCGTGCGGTTGGCATCGATAACCTGGCCGATACCAAACCCGACAAACTAAGCCTAGGCCAACAACAACGCGTCGCCATCGCCCGCGCCGCCATCACAATGCCCAAAATTATTTTTGGTGATGAGCCCACATCGGCATTGGACGACAACAATTGCCACGGCGCGATGGATCTGTTACTGCGCGTCGCGCAGGAGGCCAAGGCCAGCTTGCTTATCGCGACCCACGACCCACGTATCAAAAAATATTTTGATAAAACCATCACGCTGTAAACAACGAAAAAAACGCAACATGCTTAATAGTTTTAAAATCATCCTATCCTATATTTTTTATCGGCCATTTTATTATGGTTTACAGCTGTTGACCTTCGCCACCGGCGTTGGTTTAATCGTCGGCCTGTTGCTGACTCAATCGCAATTGGAAAAACAATTTACCAGCAACCTGGCCGGGGTTAATTTGGTGGTCGGGGCAAAGGGTAGCCCGTTGCAAATTATCATGTCGTCAATTTTTCAATTGGATATTCCAACCGGCAATATCGACCTGAAGGAAGTCAACCAACTGACCACCAACCCGCAAAGTTCTGCCTTGATTAAAATGGCAATCCCCCTGGCCTTTGGCGATAATTACCAGGCGGTGCGAATCGTTGGCACCACGCCCGATTACATCAATCTTTACAATGGAAAATTGGCCAGCGGCGTGATGTATCAAAACCCGTTGGAGGTTGTCATCGGGGCCGACGTGGCACGCAAGTTAAAATTAAAAATTGGCGATAGCTTCACCGGCAGTCACGGCATCGTGCCGACCGGTGCGAATGACGATGCCCACACCGTCAGCCCATACAAGGTGGTTGGTATTTTGACGCCGAGTAACACGGTGCTCGACCGGCTTATCCTAACGCCAGTGGAATCGGTTTGGTTGGTGCACGAACGCGATGCCATCAGCGAGCACCGCGTCATGATGCCGCGCGCCATTACGTCGTTGTTGGTTATTTACAAATCACCGATGGGGGCCGCGCTGTTGCCGCGCATGGTCAATGATTACAAAACATTGCAAGCCGCCAACCCGGCGTTTGAAATATCGCGGCTGATTAATTTCATGGGGGTCGGCACCGGCGCGTTGGTCGGTTTGGGATATTTCCTGATACTGCTGGCCGGCATCGGCATGGTGTCAGCGATGATTCAGGCGTTGCGCGAACGGCAATATGATTGGGCATTGTTGCGCAGTTTTGGCATGGCGCGCGGCAAATTAATCTCGCTGGTGTTTGGCGAATCATTGTTGGTCGCGCTGATGGGGGCGGTGTTTGGCGTTTTGCTCGGCCATTTGTTTTACGGCGTGATTGGTTATTTTTTAGCGGCGGACCGCTATGTCAACCTCGACAATTTGGCCTTCCTGCCACAGGAATTATGGGTGGTTGGTTTTGCCTTTTTGATTGGCGGCATCTCGGCGATTATTCCCGCCTACCGCCTCCTGCGCGGCGACATCATCCAGCTGTTGATTAAGAAGTAGGTGGGTTCGGCCACTTATACCCGTGGGCATGTGCCACAAGGGAAGTCAGACTTATTTTTTCGCTCCGCCGTTCGCACTTCCTCCCATCATCGAAATTACGCATGCCCTATATCGCCGTTATAAAATCCCTCACCATCTTTAAGCCTTTTTCAATATCGTCGTCGGAACAGCTGTAGGAAAAGCGCAAATACCCCTCGCCATGAACGCCAAAGGTCGAGCCCGGCACGGTGGCGACGCCGGCCTCCTCCAGCAATCGTTTGTGCCACGATTGGCTGTCGCCGCCGTGCTTCGCCATTAATTTTTTAATATTGGGGAAAACATAAAACGCGCCCTGCGGCAGGCTAACCGAAAAATCCGGCACGTCGTTCAACAACGCGACTATCCGTTTGCGCCTTTTATCAAAATGCTGGCGCATTTCCTCAACCGGTGATTGGTCGCCATCCAACGCGGCAATCGCCGCATATTGTGTTGGTGCATTGACGCATGAAAAACTATTAATCGCCAAGCGGGCAACATCGGGCATTATTTCCCTTGGCCAGACGCCAAACCCCAAACGCCAACCGGTCATGGCATAGGATTTTGATAAACCATCCAGCAATATCAACCGGTCATAAATTTCTGGGTATTGTAAAAAACTTATATGTTTTGCATCGTCATAAATTAAACGGCTGTAAATTTCATCGACCAACAGCATCGCCCGCGGAAATTTTTGCAACCCCGCAATTAATTTTTCGATTTCGGTTTTGGTGGCGACCCCGCCGGTCGGGTTGGCCGGGTTGTTGATAATGATAAGCCTGGTGTGCTCGTTGCATCTCGCCAATACTTCATCGGCGCGAAAGGCAAAACCATTTTCTTCAAGCAGGGGCAAGGGCACCGCCTGGGACCCGATATAATTTATTAACGACCGATAAATGGGATAGGCAGGTTCTGGGTAAATAATATCCGTCCCCACCCCGCCCAGCATGGTTATCGCCATGAACATCACCATCTTGCTACCCGGTGCTACCATGACATTATCGGGCGATACCCGCGCCCCATATTGACGGTGAAAATAACCAGCTATCGTTTCACGAAGCGGTATAATCCCCAATGTGGGGGTGTAACCATGTTTGCCATCGCGCAGCGCCTTAATCGCGGCCTCGACAATATGCGGCGCGGTTTTATAATCGGGCTGGCCAATGCTTAAATTAACAATGTCGCGCCCCTCGGCCTTCAGGGCCTCGGCCCGCGCGGTAATGGCGAAGGCACTCTCGCTACCCAGGTGGCCGACATTCGGGTTCAAGATAATGGCGTTCATAAAAAAAATAACTTAAAAAGACTTAAAAATTGGTAAAAATTGGTAAAAATTGCTCCACGCATTTATCGCAAATAAAAACCGCAATAGCAAACCCAAAAGCCCAAATGGCTATATTTTTTTATTTTTTTACTTGATAAATAAAGACAATTATGCTATATTAAGTATAGGATTAACAAAAAACCAAACATAATCAAGCGAATATTTATTACAATTATTGATTGTAAAGATTTATTATAATAATAGACAATAGATGGTTGATATTATGAACATTATACCTATCGATTTAATTCGCGAACGGCCGCTATTAAAGAAAATATTGAGGATAAAAAATGAAAAATTACAAACGATTCAAACCCCGTGCGATCCGCCGCCAACTTATGCTGGCCTCAGTAATGCTTACGCCATTTTACGCCGCCAACGCCACGGCCCAGACCGAGGCGCCGCCAACCTATTATAACGATGGAGCGACCGAGGATGGGATTTTTATCCGTGGCCATGGCTTTGCGCTTTTCACCCTGCCCTCGACCGGCGCGCTAAGCAAATATCAGGGGCTTCTTAACCCGACCCTAACCAACACCGCCACCGGCCAAAAAATGGTGCTAACGCGCAAGGTCGGTTATGGCGGCGGCTTCACCGTGGGTTATAATTTTGGCGCATCGTTCATCGATGCCGGTTTTGATTACAGCAAGCAAGACTTCAGCACCAACAACCAAAGCGGGGAAATCAAAAACAACATGTTGTTGATTGGCGCCGGCGTCAGATTGGGTGGCGCACTGGCCTTTACCATTGGCACCGAATATGGGCTTAACATGATGCGCATCAGCGGTATTTTGCCGGCGGGCACATCGTCATCGGCGGGCAAAGCCGGCCGCAAGGATGACCATGATGACCATGATGACAATGATATAGAATTGTTACAGCATAATGTTATCGCCATGTTGCAATTGGATTATACTTTTGCCGATTTTATATCGGTCGGTGGTTTTGGCAAATATTATTATGGCTTTACCACTAAGGGCAAGGGCTATAACTTGAGCGATGAGCACACCATCGCTGGCGGCGCATTTGTTTCGGTCGCCTTTTAATTATTTGTTAGGGATAATTGCTTAAAAAATACCAACCGCTATGTAAGGTTGTTGGTGTTTTTTTGCTATTAAAATGCTTGTATTTTTTTTTGTGAGGAGTCATAATCGCGTGATAAATATCCTTACAAAAAGACATGACCGACAGCCATAAAGAAGTTTATGAAATAAAAAACACCGCGCGCCATGTGGGTGGCCATGGAGCTGAGGCCGGCGGGGCGCGAACGCCATTAACGCCATTGGTTACGGCCGATGATTATAAAAAACTATATGCTGAATCGCTAAGCAACCCCGATAAATTTTGGGGCGAGGTTGGCAAAAGATTGGATTGGATGAAACCCTATAGCCAGGTGAAGGACACGTCCTATGACATCAATAATTTTCATATCAAATGGTTCGCGGACGGCCAATTAAACATCGCGGTTAATTGCATCGACCGGCACCTGGCCCAGCGCGCCCAACAAACCGCCATATTGTGGGAGGCCAACGACCCGGCCGAACCCAGCCGCCACATAACATATCAAGAATTACACGACCAGGTTTGCCGCCTGGCCAATTTTTTGGAAGCCGATGGCGTGAAAAAGGGCGACCGCGTAACGATTTACATGCCGATGATCCCCGAGGCCGCCTTCGCCATGTTGGCGGTGGCGCGTATCGGCGCGATTCATTCGGTGGTGTTTGGTGGTTTTTCGCCCGATTCCTTGGCCGGGCGGATTCAAGATTGCAAGTCGGATTATATTATCACCGCCGATGAAGGCAAACGCGGCGCGGGCATTGTCCCGTTGAAAAAAAATGTCGACCAAGCCATTGAAAAATGCACAAGCGCGGGGGTGGCAATACGCCGCACCCTGGTGGTGAAGCGCACCGGCGGCGATGTTGCCATGAATGAGGCGCGCGATAAATGGTATCACGATGCCGTGGCCAACATGCCCGCCACCCACCAGGCCAAGCCAATGAATGCCGAGGACCCGCTGTTTATTCTTTACACCTCGGGCTCGACCGGTAAGCCAAAGGGCGTGCTCCACACCAGCGGCGGTTATTTGGTCTATGCCAGTTACACCCACCAATTGATGTTCGATTACCAAGATGATGTTTATTGGTGCACCGCCGATGTTGGCTGGGTCACGGGCCATAGCTACATCGTTTACGGCCCATTGTGCAATGGCGCCACGACCTTGATGTTCGAGGGGGTGCCCAATTACCCAGACGCCAGCCGTTTTTGGCAAGTCATCGACAAGCATAAGGTCAATATATTTTACACCGCGCCAACCGCAATTCGCGCCCTGATGCGCGAGGGCGACGCGCCAGTAAAAAAAACCAGCCGTGAATCATTGCGCATCCTGGGCACGGTGGGCGAGCCGATAAACCCCGAGGCTTGGCGTTGGTATTACAACGTGGTGGGCGACGGCCAATGCCCAATCGTCGACAGCTGGTGGCAAACCGAAACCGGTGCCACGATGATTGTGCCCCTGCCCTTTGCTCACCCGCAAAAACCCGGCAGTGCGGCCAAACCATTTTTCGGCATCAAGCCAGTGTTGTTGGATGACAATGGCAAAGAAACCAACCGCCCCGACGACCATGGCATGGTGCGCGGCAATTTGTGCATCGCCGATAGTTGGCCGGGCCAGATGCGCGGCGTGTTCGGCGACCAGCAACGTTTTATCGATACCTACTTCAAACAATTTCCGGGTTATTATTGCACCGGCGATGGCGCGGGGCGCGACGCCGATGGTTATTATTGGATAACCGGTCGGGTCGATGATGTGTTGAATGTCTCGGGGCATCGGCTGGGCACGGCGGAGGTTGAATCGGCGATGGTGCAACATCATGCGGTGGCGGAGGCGGCAGTGGTCGGCTACCCCCACGATATCAAGGGCACCGGTATTTATGTTTTTGTCACCTTAAAAAATTCCATCAAATTGGCCAACGAAAATGAAAAAAATGAATTGTTGAAATCGTTAAAAGAATCGGTGCGCAAAGACATCGGCCCCATCGCCACGCCCGATATTATTCAATTAACCGGCGCGGGTGGTTTGCCAAAAACGCGGTCGGGGAAAATCATGCGGCGCATTTTGCGCAAAATTGCCGAGGGCAAAACCGACGAATTGGGCGACACCACCACCCTGGCCGACCCATTGGTGGTGGAGGATTTGATTAAAAACCGCGTGGCGACATCTTAAGCGTGGCAATCTAGGCTTTGGCTTTCGCGTGATAACGAAAACATTAATTGGTTACGCGCGAGATAATTTCTCTCAATATCTCTACTCACTTGCGGTAGCAACAACGTGCCTAGCGCAAGCGATAATTATCAAGTATTTCACGCTTAAGGTAAATCTCTCAAGACTTCCGCTCACTTGCGGTAGCAACAACGTTGCCTAGTGCAAGCGCATATTATGGTATGCGCGGAGGGGTTCGAACCCTCGACCCCCTGATTAAAAGTCA
>JASGCL010000043.1 GCA_030054115.1 Hydrotalea sp. | reverse complement strand
TTGGCACTGCTTGAGCGCAATTTGTTTGCGCTATCGTTGGCACTGCTTGAGCGCATTAGTTTTTTCATGAAGATTTTTCCAATACCAAAACATGTTTTTGATGATTGATGGTAACCGACGAGAGGATTTTATCGCCGTCTTGTGGTGGCGCATCGGGCGCAATGATTTTTTTCACCAGCTGTTTTTTTAATTTTTGCATCATGGTTTGCTTGTAATACATGCGCGCCGTGACCTCCTGGCCGACGAAACATCCCTTTTGCAACGACAGGCCGCCAACATTTTGCAAATGATATTCGACTATCATCGATTCATTTTCTTCAAAATCATCCGGCCCCTCGGGCAACAGATTATCTATCCGCCAGGCGGTGTAATCGGTTTGGTCGTCGGCATAATTTGCCAATTTGCCATACAGCCGATAACATTTTTTGTTGGCCGGTCGCGGGTCGGTGATAAAAAAAATATCATCAGCCGTCGGCGGCGCAAAGGCAACGGCCACCGTCGCTTGCTCCAACAATTTTATTTCTATCGGTTGGCGCAAGATATATTTTTGCAATTGCGCCATCAAGCTAGCGGCGGTGGATTTATCAACCTCAACCAACAATTCATTGTCGCGCGGCACAATAAAAAAATCGGCAATATATTTGCCATTGGCGGTTAACAACGCGCTGTAAATCGCCGCGCCCGATTCCAGCGGCTTGGTATCGGCGGTGATTATTTTTTCCAAAAATTGTATCGGCAACAACCTGCCTGTCTTGCCCGCCGCATCACCGCCGTGTTTTAACGACAGGGAAAAAAGCAAACGGCGCGGCAACGAAATCGGTAACATCTATATTAATTACTCTAACACAAAAACCATTGGCATGACGAAAATATTTTTTTTAACACCCTGGGCGCGCCATAGGTTTTGTGGAATCGCATTGTCTTTTTTCATACGTTGGCTGGCCATTTCGACCGCATCCTGCATTGGGATAATATCCAGCGGCAGGTCATAAATTTTGCCCGACGATTTATCAACCACATGGTGGTGCGGCATGATGTTGGTGTCATAAAAAATTGCACCGCGTTTTTTTTCGTCCCACAATTGCATCGAAAAATGGTGCCGCGCCAACAACCCATGTTCAACAAAAAGATTTAAGCTATTATAAATCGACGCCAGCGAAATACTCGGTTTTTTTTTGCCCTTTAGCTTAGCAAAAATTTCTTCCGCCGTCAGGTGTTGGTGGGTTTTGCGTTGAAACAATAATTTCATCATCAACAACCGCGGCGCGGTTGGCGTGATTTTTCTATCCTTCAACATGCCGCTCAGGGCAACGTCGGATAATATATCATCAGGCGCGGTCGTGCCATTTACCCCCGCCGCATGGGCGTCGCTATCCGCGCCGCCGTCTGTGCCTTGCGTCGCGCGCGCCAATAATTGTTGCGGAAAAATACCCGTCCCTGCCAAATGTTTTAATTTTTTTAACGCCGCGATAACGCCGCGCCTTTTCACGGCGGTTAATTGATGCTTGTTGCCGCCAAATATTACCATCAATTCGGGGGGCAGGGTCATGGCACCCAGCGCGTTTTCCCACGGCGCGTGCGGTGACCGCACCGATTTTACGGCGTTTTGCGCCGTTTTTTTGGTCGATAAGAAAGTGGCTATGATAGATGCCGCCATGATTTTAGAACGATTCTAAAAATACGCAAAACGTAAGATTTGTCAAGCTAAAATTAAAAGCAAGGGCTCTTAACAAAAAAATTACGAGGCCAGGATTTTGCGCAAAAACAATGACCGATGGATGGGGCAGGGGCCGATTTTTTTTATTACCGCCACATGTTGCGCCGTGCCATAACCCTTATGCTTTGTAAAATTATAATCGGGGTATTGTTGGTGATAATCATCCATCAACCTATCGCGATAGACCTTTGCCATAATCGACGCCGCGGCTATCGAGGCATAGAATCCATCGCCCTTTACCACCGTGCGCATGGTTGGTTGCGTCTCGTCATTGTCGCGCCATTCCTGCGGCAATTTATTACCATCTATCAATAACAAATTCCTATCGTCTGTTATTTTTTTTAACACCACGCGGGCCGCCGCCATCATCGCCAAGTGGCTGGCACGCAGGATATTATGCGTCTCAATATCCTGCACCGTGGCCACCGCCGGCGCCCAGACGATATGTTGATTGGCGGTCATGGCGTCATACAAGGTTTCGCGCTTTGCGGCGGTGATGTTTTTTGAATCATCGAGCTGTGATTTGACATGTTGCGGCAAATGCTCCACCCCGGCCACCGCCGCCACAACCACCGGCCCGGCCAATGGGCCATAACCAACCTCGTCAATCCCAATAATCATCCTATTATTTTTCCAAATAAATTTGCCATGGCGTGATATCGATTTCCTGCAAATTATTGCCTGCGCCCAAGCGGTCGACCACCCAAAAATCGGTCGTGGCGACGGGCGCGGTTTTATCGCTTTCTTCCCGCATGGCAATCAACGGGTGATGCCAAACATTTTTATAATAATTCACCCCGACCAAACTATCGCCTTGCGGCCGCACGATAAACCCCACCAAATCTTTTTCGGTTGGCGGGGTGGTTGTTGCCGCCACCACCACGACATATGGTCGCGGCGTCATGGGCAGGAACATCTGCGACCCCAGGGGGTGACGCTCCATCACCTCCAGCATAAATGGCAAGGGCGCGTTTTTGCCGCGAAACAGCGAGGTGATGGTGGCCGCGCCATCATTGCCGTTGCTATCGCCGCTTATGGCTGAGGTTGCCAAATTGTGATAGCGCACGCAACGGCCATTGTTAATCTCGTAATGTTTGGCCATGTCGTCGGCCAATAAAACATCGCCAAATGGCTTGAATGATTCACGCGTCAGGGGCAATAGTTTTATTGTTTTCATTATTTTTTTATGGGGTTTTTTTAGAAAAAAAATCAAGCTCAAAAATGTTTTTTTGCGCGATACTTGCGCACGAAATTTTTATCGGCCCAAAACCCCAGGCCGGCATCATGCGCCGCCTTTTCGGCGGCAAGATATTCGCGATAGCTATCGGGGGTTAAAAAATGGCGATAGGCAAAACCATAACCCGAACGAAGCATGGCGATGTTGATGCTGGCTTCCTCCGCCGCCAGCAATCTTTGCCCGGGGTAACATACCGCCACCACCCGTTCGTAAACATCGCGGGTGCGCACGCGGCAGGCCACCCAAAAATTACCCTTGCTCAGCACCGCCGCCATTTGTTTTTTTGCCACCACGCCGGCGCGCGTATCCATTTCAGGGGCGTCGACGCCGTAAATCCGCACCTTCCATTTTTTGCCACCATAACGCCCCTTATCCCACACATGAATGGTATCACCATCGATAACATGGGCGCGACCCATAAAAGATATTTGTTCGTGGTCGGTGGCGGCATCGGTTGCTTGCCGGCCGGCAATTGCTGGCGCGGGCTGTGCGGCATCATCGCTTTGGGTTTGCGCCCGGGCGACGCTCGGCCAATTACCTGTCGATGATAATAAAGCCACGGCGCAAAGCACCGCACCCAACTCGTATTTTTTGAATCTATTTTTTCTCATCGATTTATTTATCACGCGCCTTATATGAATCTATCGCTCAACCCCTCTTGACCAGCATCTTGCCACGCGCAAAAAAATTAACCTAAGCGACCGGCGGGTTGGGCAGGCCGCGCGTCGTGCTATGTTCGAAATGCAAGGCCTGACCATGCACCAGCGGAAAAATATGGTGGCAGGCCACCGCGGCATCAGCAAAGCCCTGCATAATTAATTTGTATTTCCCCTCATACATGGCAACATCGCCCACCGCGTAAACCTGGGGCAGGGCGGTTTGCATCGTGCCGTGGTGAACCTCTATCTGGCCGCGGTTGGTGGTGGTAAAACCCCAATTGCCAAGCGGCCCCAGCGACGAGGCAAAACCATAAAAGGGCAGGAAAATATCCGCCGCCACATCCTCCTGATTACCATCAAGATGTTGCAGGGTAACGGCGCGCAATTGGCTGTCGTCATGTTGCGCCGCCACCAAGCCAACCGGTTGATAGGGAATGCGCAGTTCGATTTTTTGTTGCGCGACCAGGGAACGCATCATCGCCACCGATTGCGGCGCGGCGCGAAAATCGTCTCGCCGATGGACGACAATAACTTTTTTTGCACCACCGCTGGCCAGGTTAATCGCCCAATCGACCGCCGAATCGCCACCGCCGGCAATCACCACCATCTTGTCCTTAAAATCCTTGGGGTTTTTAACAAAATAAAAAACCGATTTGTTTTCAAATTGCGCCAGGTTGTTTATCGGCGGTTTTTTGTGGTCAAAGGCACCGGCACCGGCGGCGATGATAATCGCCTTGCATTTTACCTCGATGCTATCTTTTTTATTTTGAAAACTATGCTCGGTCGCCAGGTGAAGCGGGTATGGCGTGCCCTCGTGCCGCGTGAATTGCAACGCCTTGGTATCCAGCAGTTCAATCGGATTCATCGGTCGCATCTGCTCCACCAAATGGTCGACCAAGGTTTTTGCCAAAATTTTGGGGAAGGCCGGAATATCATAAATTGGTTTTTCCGGATAAAGGGCGGCCAATTGCCCACCAAGTTCGGGCAGGGAATCAACCAGCACCGATTTCATGCCGAGCAACCCGGCCTGAAAAACCGTGAACAGGCCGACCGGCCCCGCGCCGATAATGGCAATATCCGTTTCGTAATTTTTTTTGTATCTCATTTTTTTATAAATCTTTTTCAACCACGGCCAAATAATTATAGGAAGGATTATAGAATGGCGCGATAAAAAATTAAAGTTCTATTTTCGCCACCCGCGCGGTTGGAAAATCGGGCAGGCTGGCGATAAAATTGGTCATGCTGGCGGCATCACCGGTGGTGAAAAGGGCAATGGGCGCGTGCGCGGCTTTATTGGTTCTATCACCCGCAACATCGTGGTTGGGGAAAAAACTTATCGCCCGCTCGGCCACCGCGGCGGCGGTATCGATAACCATGACATCGGGCAATAGTTTTTTTATCATGGCTTGCAAAAAAGAATAATGGGTGCAACCGAGCACCAACACATCGGCGCGCGCCGCCGTGACCATCGCCAAGTATTTTTTTAACAACAATGATAAATGGTCTGACTGCACGCCGTGTTTTTCAATTTCATCGACCAGGCCAACACCGGCGATGGGGAAAATCGCCGCCTGCTGTTCGTAATGTTTTATTTTTTCCTTCATCAGCGGGCTTGCCAACGTGGCGCGCGTCGCCAACAGGGCAATGCGTTTGTTGCGCGTCATGGAAACGGCGGGTTTTAACCCGGGCTCAACCCCGACAAAATTAACCGCCGGTTTGGTGGCGCGCAAGTTGGCAATGGCATGCACCGTCAGCGTGTTGCATGCCACCACCATAAGGTCCGGCATCACGGCAAATTGTTTTTTATCATAAAACCAATCGACCAATTCATGGCCGCGCGCGATAATAAAATCATGTGGTTTTTCACCAAACGGGGCGTTTTTGGCATCGGCCAAATAATTAATCGCCACATCGGGCCTTCGTTGTTTTATCGCTAATAATACTGACAGCCCACCGACCCCCGAATCAACCATCGCCATCTTATTGCTTGCGGCGGCCAAAGGATTCGATAAATCGCCGGTCATGGTTATGGTCATAAAATGTTCTGCCCAACAAAACCAACAACCAGGGTTGTGCTATTCCTCGACCGCAACCAACCACCACCGGCTGTTGTCACCCATGGTTAATTTTCGTTCAAAAACCCAGGTGTCTTTTTTGGGGATAATCGTGCTGTCATCGCCCTCAACCAATTTATTGTCCTTATCATAAAGGGCGTAGATTTGGTCGGATTCAAACAACACCTTCACCTGGCATGTTTTATTGCGCTCATCGACCGCCGCCTCGGTAATGGTCGAATGGCGAATGCCGATAAGGTTTTTGTGTTCTTGATGGTATCCTTTTTTTTCGCGTTCCTTGATGGCGTCAATAAACCCCGTCAACAAATCGGGCGCAACATATTCTTTCAGCAACTGGCTGGCGCGGTTGTCGCTTTTGCCCTTATCATTTTTATCGTTATCACCCCGCACAAAACAATCGAGCACAACCTCGAAGGCATTTTCTGCCCCTTGTAAAAAATCGTTAGCAAAAAAATTATCATCGCGCGCCTTGATAGCCATAATACCGGGCCAGGCCGCCGCCCAACGCGGGTTTTGGCTATCCTCGATAACGGCGTTGCGGCCAGATTTCTTCTCGCCCTTGCCCTCTTGCTTGGCCTCCTTGGCCTTCGCATTTGGTTTCAAATAAAACCCGGTGGGTTCGGGTTCGACAACCTCGGCCACCGGCATGGCGTCTGGGTTGGCCGCTACGGCCTTTGCATCCCGTTCACCCGCGGCCTGGCCCAATGTTTTGGCTTGTTTTTTTGTCGCATCAAGCAACGAAAATGGTGGCGTTGGGTCGTCATCGCGTTTTTCCCCCAACACCATCAAAAGGCGGATAATCAAAACCCCCGCTATTACCGCCAAAAAAATAATATCTATCATGCTGGTTTGTTATAGGCAAAATGGCGACAACAATCAAGTGCGGCTTACGGCTAAAAAAACGATAACCCAACTACATTTCTAAAAAATGAATGGTCACCGCCGGCGATTTGTCAAAGTTTTTTCTGAAATGCCGTTTGAGGGCTTTGTTCAATTCTTCTTCCAACCCCGAGCTTGCCTGGCGATGGTGGCCTTTGTGTTTTTGGCGCGGCACGGTGGCCAGGGCGCGGCTGATAATCGACCCCATTTGCTTTTCCTGCTCCAGCGATAAAGACAACCCCAGCATCGACCATTTGTATTCGGCCAATTGCCCCCCTTTGAAGGACGCGCTAATCGTTAGGTTGCCCGCCGCCGCCAATTTCCGCCGCACCGCCAAGGCCTTATCCTCTATCGGCAAGATATCATGCCCGTCCTTCACCAAATGCCCAGCCGCGACATGGCCAATAATTTTTAGCGGCTGTTGCGGGTGACGACCAATTTCAATCACCACGCCATTATAGGGCGCAATCGCCTGGTCGATGCCGCATTCTTTTTTCGCCAGGTTGATATGCTCGACCAGGTGACGTGGTTCGCCATGCACCGGTATCAAGCTTTTGGGTTTTAGCCAGCTATAAAGTTGTTTTAAATCATCGCGCGTCGGGTGGCCCGAGGCATGTAATATTTTGTTATCGACCGAATCGGCAATATCCATCAACCGCACGCCGGCCCGCACCAGGTTGTTTTTTATTTCGGCCACCGCCACCTCGTTCCCCGGAATAACCCGCGATGAAAACAACATATAATCGCCGGCAATCGGTTTTATAACGCCATGTTCAAACCGCGCGATGCGCGCCACCGCGCCGCGCGTTTCACCCTGCGACCCGGTGGCAATCACCACCAATTTATCACGCCGCGTGCGCCTGATATCTTTTTCGCTCAAGGCCTGTTGCAATGTTTTGGGAAATTGCGACCAATAGCCGGTGTCTTCGGCGACTTTTAAATAACGTTCAAAGGCGCGACCGACCACCGCAACCCGCCGGCCAATTTTTTCGGCGGCGGTGGCAATCGCCAATACCCGTTGCAGGTTCGACGCAAAGCAGGTGACAATAATCATCCCCAAGGGGCTGTCGTCGATGCGGTAATCGCCGGCTTCAATTTTTTGGAATGTTTCAATCATGCCCTGCAACACCGCCCCTTCGGTCAATGACGGGTGGTTGTTAAAAACATTGGTCGAATCGCTTATCACCGCGGCAATTTTTTTGTTTTCCAAATTATCACTTGCGCCATTGCCCAGTGCCTTTAAGCCAACCTCGTCGGTTAATGCCCCCAGTAATGGATCGCGGTCGATTTTCCAATCGCCGGTATGAAGCACCGATGTTTTTTTATCCGCCGCGCCAACCTCGATACAAAATGCCTGTTGTTCCAAAATCGAATGGGTCATGCAATAGGGGGTGATAGTGAAGGGCCCAATGGTGATGACCTGGTCCTTGTGAAATGGTTTTAGCGGCACGCGGCGGCCAAAACTGCATTCGCGTAATTTTTCCCGCACCACCCCCAGGGTAAATGGCGTGCCGTAAATCGGGCAATTTAATTCCGGCCACAGATAAGGTATCGCGCCGATGTGGTCCTCGTGCGCGTGGGTCAGGAGCAAACCGACAATGTTTTCTTTTTGCTTGGCAAAAAATTGTGGGCTGGGGAAAATCAAATCGATACCATGCAGGCCGCGCGATTCGCCGGCAAACCCCATGCCGAAATCTATCAACAGCCATTTGCCCTGGTAACCATAGGCGTAAAAATTCATGCCGATTTCCTCGACCCCCGACATGGGGATAAAAAGCAATCGGTCGCTGTTTTTATCGGCCAGCAGGCGATGGTTGAGCGGTTTTAACCCGCCGGATGTTTTATGCTCGGTGTTTTTCATTATTGTTGTGTTTCTAAATCATGGAGGAGTGCCGCAACTTCTGCCTGGCAAGCCAACCCCAACCTCTTATCAAGGCTTTTAAGGGTAATCAACACCCATAATTTTTGCGTCGTTTGGTTAAATTTTGGGTAACTGCCGATGGTAACTTTTTTATATTTTTTTTGAATGGCGGTCAAGCCCTTGGCAAATGTCCCCTCGCCCAGGGAGGTTTCGACATCGCCCTGCCACCATTTTGGCCCCTCGGGGATGAAGGCCAAGGCCTGCGCCAACATTTCGTGCATGATGCGTGGCACGCCGGCCATGACAAAGGTTTTTTTAACAAAAAACCCGGGGGCAATGCTGATGGGATTCAACAGCAGGGTTGCGCCGCGCGGCATCATCGCCATTTTGCGCCGTTCGTTGTTATAGGGCAGATTCATTTTTGCATAATGGTCGGTTAATAATTTATCGGCCGTCGCGTCAACCACCAGCGGTAATTTCAACCCCTTGGCCACCGCGGCGGCGGTTATATCGTCATGCGTCGGGCCGATGCCGCCGGTCGTCATGACAAAATCATTTTGCGCCAATAATTCGCGCAGGTTTTTTACAATCATCGCCTCGTCATCGGCCACCACCCGCACCATCGCCAACCTTGCCCCATGGTCGAACAACCTGTTGGCAATATGGTGGATGTTATCGTCTTTCGTCCGACCCGACAAAATTTCATCGCCGATAACCATCAGGGCGACCTGTTTTTGCGTTTTTACCGGCGGCAGTTTTTTGGGTGTTGGCATCTTGGGGTTGATAATTTGAATTTCTATGGGTTATGATATTATGTCATTATTTTACAAAATTGTGTATATCACATAACTGGTAACAACACCATGAAAAGCCGCATGCCCCGCCGTCGTTCACCCTATAATAGTCAGGGCAAGAATGGGGTTAGGCATCATTTCGGGCTTGTGTCCTTCGTTGCCTATTTATCGGTTAGCGAACGGCGGCGTTATGGCCTGCCGTGGTTTGCACGGGGCTTGGCATTATGGGGGGCGGTGGGGCGCGGTTATTGGCCGTATTTTTTGCAATACCACCAACGCGCCAGCCGCCACGCAACCCACCCCTTAGACAATTGGTCGCAAACCGCCTTGCAAAAAATCACGCGCCGTCGGGCATCGGTTTTTCATAAGCCCAGGTTTCATAAATCAAAGTTGGCCTTTCCCTTTTCATCGCGCTTGCATGTGGTGGGGCATGTTGGTGGTCAGCGACGCCACGCCAAACCAATAGCATTTCAACAATTGGCGCAACATCCTGCCATCGGCTTCACGCCATCGCCGCTGGGCATGCTTATCCACCCACGGTTTGGTTTGTGGGTTGGGTTTCGCGGCGCGACAATCGACCGCACCATGCCAAAAAAAATTCGGCGCGGCGCGGCAAGAAAAATAACCATCGGCCAACATCATGCAACACCCTGTGGCGAATGCGACAGCAAACCCTGCATCGCCGCCTGCCCGGCCGGCGCGGTTACGGCCATGGGTTTTGATTACCCGGCCTGTAACAATTATTTAAACAACCATCCAGCGTGCGATTGTTTGCGCCATGGGTGCGTGGCACGCACCGCCTGCCCCATTGGCAATGGTGTTGGTGATGCTTCATACCAATATAACCAACAGCAGGTCGAATTTTTTTGGCGGAGTCTTCGCGA
>JASGCL010000042.1 GCA_030054115.1 Hydrotalea sp. | reverse complement strand
AATCTTTTTATCTCGCTCGTGGCAACTAGCCTGGTTCTAGGGCTTGCCCTAGTTGCCGGAAAATTCATGGGCGCGGTCAAAGGCGCGGAAGAGGGCGCGCGCCTTGTTCAAACATTCTTCCTGTTCTTGCGCGGGGATGGAATCGTAAACAATGCCCGCGCCGGTTTGAATGGTAACCTTGTCGCCCGTCAACAATGCACAGCGCAGGGCGATGCAATGGTCCATGTCGGCTTGGTTGGCGTGGGTGGCGGCGTTGTCGTTGCGTTTGCATGAAAAATAACCAACCGCACCAGCGTAAAGCCCGCGTCGCGTTTTTTCCATCTCGGCGATAATTTCCATGGCGCGAATTTTTGGCGCGCCCGACACGGTGCCGGCCGGCATGCCGGCGAGCAGGGCATCGAGGCTGGTTTTGTTTTTGGCCAAATCGCCCATGACCTCCGACACGATATGCATGACGAATGAATAACGTTCGATTTGAAATTCTTGCAAAACCTTGACCGAACCAATGTCGGCGACGCGCCCCACGTCGTTGCGGCCAAGGTCAAGGAGCATGAGGTGTTCGGCGCGTTCCTTCGGGTCGGCCAATAATTCCTGTTCCAATTTTTTATCCTCGGCGTCGGTTTTGCCGCGCGGCCGCGTGCCGGCGATTGGGTAAACCGAAACTTTTTTACCCTGCACCTTGACCAATGTTTCGGGGCTGGCACCGGCGAAGGCAAAATCCTCCCACTGGAAAAAAAACATGTATGGCGCCGGGTTGGTGGCGCGGAGCGAGCGATAAAACGACAGGGGCGCGCCATGAAAATTGTCATATTGAAAAACCTGGCTGATGACCGCCTGGAAAATATCGCCGGCCTTGATATAATCGATGGTTTTTTTGGCGGCGGCGATGAAATCTTTTTCGGCGGTTAAATGGGTCGGCTGTTGTGGCGTGGGGGTTGCGGGCGGGGGTGGGGTTGCGGGCGATGGTTGGCGCAGGTGGTGGAGCGTGGCCTTGATGGTGGCGGTGGTGGTGTGCAGGGCGTCCGCCGCCGATTGCGCCGCGTTATATTGGCAACGCACGACGAGAAAAATTTTGTCGGTGCTGTTGTCAAAAATTAATAATTGCTTGGGCAAAAAATATCGACCATCGGGCAGGCCGTGTGGGTCGTGGCGATGCGGCGGAATTTTTTCAACCATCTGTATCGCGTCGTAACTTAAAAAACCAAAAAAGCCCGAGGCCGCCGCCGGTAGCGCGCTGGGAAAATCAATCAAGTATTTTTCCAACAATTTTTCCAAATCGACCAATGGTTGGTCGGGGGCGATGGGCGATGGTTGCCATGGCGCGTTGTCGGCCGAGTCGTTGCTGTCATCTTTGGCTACGCGGTGGAATGCCTTGCCGTGGCGCGCCTCCCACAACAGCAATGGTTGCCAACCGATGAATGAAAAACGGGCGCGGGTTTTGCCCTGCTCGACCGATTCCAACAAAAACAAATGGCGCGATTGCGATTGCAATTTTATGGCCGCCGCCACCGGCGTCATGGTGTCGCCCGAAAATTCGCAATAAAGCAAACCATCGCGGCCGGCGCGATAGCTTGCCAAAAATTCTTCCTGGTTGATTGGTTGGCTCATGTAATTACTTATAGCAAAAAAACATTACCACACCAAAAGAATTAACGGCGCGTGAAGATGGCGGGCGCAATGTTAGTTAAGGATGCTGTCGACGCGTGGCCAGTCGATGGTTACCTTATAGGTGCGATAAAGATTGAGGAGCCAGCCCTCGGCCGTGGCGGCGTAGAATTGTTTTTTAAAATCAGCAGAATTTTTTTGGCCATCGGCGACCTTGCGCGGTAATTGTTTCATGACAAATAATTTTTGCGGCGTGGTTGCGCGGGTGACACCGGTGTTCGATAGGCCGGTCGCCACCGATGCAAACAACAGGCGCAACACATCGTTATTATTCAAGTTTTGAAATATCGGCTTATCGCTCAGCATTTGTTTTTGTGAAAAGCTGAAATTGGCGGCGGGCAATTTTTTGGCCTGTTGATAGGCGGCGAAATCAAACTTGCCATTGTTGATTTGCGCATCGATGGTTTGTTTTTCTTGCAACAGAATAGTTTGCGCGGCGTCACGTTGCCAATCCTGCGCCACGATGTTTTTTACCTTGTCAAATGTTGGCAGAATCGGCGGTTGGCTATCCAGCAAGCTTATTGCCACCAACCCGACCGATTCGTCATTACCGGTGTCGTCTTTGCTTTTGATATCGGTCAACACCAGCGGCGCGGTTTTAATGCCATCGGTGAAACCATCGCTGGTGATATTATCCATGTAGGGTTGGTTTTTAATCGCGCTACCAGCTTGGTTGCGGCCTTGCTTATCCATAAATGCTGTGGTGGTAATTGCGCCACCGGTGATGCCGGCGGCCTGCATCGCGGCGTTAAAACTTTTACCAGCGGCTAGCTGGTCGCCGACCTGGCGGTAAATATCATTGACCGCTTGGTTGATTTTTTGCGCCAAAATTTGCGCGCGCAAACTGCTGGCGACCTCGGCCAGCGGTTTCGGCCCGCCGTTGGTTTTTTTTACCAAGCGGATGATAGCGAAGCCAAATGGCGTTTCAACCACCGACGATGTTTTGCCAATCGCGTCGTTTGGTTGAAATCCATAACCGGTCAAATCATTGTCGCCCAAGGTTATATTGTTGTATTTTGCGCCCGTGGCCTTTTGGCTTGATAGGGGCGCGGTGTTGTTTTGATGGCCGGCGTAAAATGCGTCGGCCAATTTTTTATCGGCAAATAACAATTGTTCAAATTGGTAACTGGCGGGCACGATGAAATTATCGCTTTGCGCGTCGTAGGCATTTTTCAAATCGGCGTCGGTCACCACCGCCCTTTTCGCGGCGGCGTTTTTTATCACCTGCGGCGACAGGGTTAGAATTTGGAAACGCCGATAATCCGGTTTTTGATAAAGGGCGAGGTGGTTGTTGTAAAAACCTTGTAAATCATCATCGGTCGGCGATGGGATAGGCTTGCCATTTGCCCGCGCCAGGTTGTCGGCGTCGACCGCGATATAGGTAAATGCCACCTGGCCATTATCGCCCTGCCACAGATTGGCGAGCGACGGGGTATCAAAATGCGAGCCGTCAAAATAATTTTTGAGCCAGGTCAGGAGCAGGTTCTTTTTTATCTGGTCGATGACAACCCCCTCGCTGATGCCATTTTGCCGGATGACGCTGAGGTAAAGGTCTTTTGAAAACTTGCCGGTTGCTGGGTCTTGGAATGCCGGGTCTTGCTGAATCGCCCGCGCCACCACACGGTCAGATAGTTGCAGGTTCATGTCCTGCGCCGCCTGCAACAACAGACGTTCCAATATCATCTGTTGCAATATTTTTTGCGGCAATTGCAATTTTTTTTGTTGCTCGGTGCTTAAATCGGCAAGGTTGGTTTGCGTCAATTGATTTTGGTAATAGGCTTGGAATTGACGTTGCGTGATATTGCCGCCCTTCATTTTGACAAGCGGTGCGCCCGACGGCGAAAAGTTGCTGGCACCAAAGGAAATAAAACCAACCGCCAACAAAAGCCCGAGGATGATTTGAAAGGGTTTGTTACTGGCGAGGGTGCGAACAAATTGTAACATGGTAATCTGGCGGGGCGGTCGTTGCTGGCTGGTTATTCTTTTTTCTCGCTGATGAGGCGTTTGGGCATCACGTCGTCTATCAGGCCGAATTTTTTCGCCTCAAGCGCCGACATGAAATTATCGCGGTCGACCGCCTTTTCAATCGTTGCCAAATCATTGCCGGTGTGTTTGACCATCAATTGATTCAAAATTTCACGGATGCGCAGGATTTCCTTCGCCTGAATTTCGATATCGGCGGCGACACCGCGCGTGCCGCCCGATGGTTGATGCACCATGATGCGCGCGTTCGGCAGGGCAAAACGTTTGCCCTTCGCCCCGGCGGTCAGGAGCATGGCCCCCATCGATGCCGCCTGGCCGACGCAAATTGTCGACACCGGCGGTTCGATAAATTGCATCGTGTCGTAAATCGACAGGCCGGCTGTTACCGACCCGCCCGGCGAATTGATGTAAAGGAAAATATCTTTTTTCGGGTTTTCCGATTCCAAAAACAACAATTGCGCCACGACCAAGGATGCCATGTTATCCTCGACCCCGCCGGTGATAAAAATAATCCGCTCCTTTAGCAGGCGCGAATAGATGTCATAGGCACGCTCGCCGCGTGATGATTGCTCTATCACCATCGGCACAAGGTTATTATGAATATCGGCGTTGTCGCTCATGTTTTGTTTTCGTGACCTTTTTTTTGTGATGCTGGCCTGACCCCTTAAAACCCCACGGCCTTAACGGCTGGGGGCGTTATGGATGGTTTCGGCCTTTTTAATAAATTCGCTGGGCGATAAATCCTTGTCGGTGATTTTGATTTGCGTCAGCAAATGGTCGACCACTTTTTGTTCAAACACCGGCAGTGATAATTGCACCTGCAGGTTTTGGTTTTGGCCAACCGCCTTTAAAAATTTTTCGCGTTCTTGCGGCGGGTATTGCATGGCGCGGTTCATAATGACCTGGCGCATTTCGTTTTCCGAAACCTTGACCGCGGCCTTCTCCCCGACATCGTTCAATATCAAGCCCAATTTGACGCGGCGTGCCGCGATGGCGCGATATTCTTTTTCCAGGGTTTTCAAATCCTTGCCCTTGTCCTCCTCTTCCAGGTGGTCATGCTCGAACGCATGTTTCACATCGGGGAAGACGGCTTGGAAATCATTTTCGACCATTTTTTCTGGCAATTCAAAATCGACCAATTGGTGCAATTGGTCCAACAATTGGCGTTTCAGCAAGTCGTTGCTTTGTTGGTCGGCCTGGCCGGTGATTTGTTTTTCCATCATGTCCTCGAGTTCTTTCAAATCCTTCAAGCCAACTTTTTTGGCAAATTCATCATCGATAGCGACCGGCAAATATTCCTTAATCGCCTTGATGGTGGTTTTGAACACCGCCGGTTTTTCCGACAGCGATTCCTCGTGGTAATGCTTGGGGAAGGTAACCTTGACCGATAATTCCTCGTTCAATTTTTTACCGATGAGTTGATCCTCGAAACCCGCGATAAATTGCCCCGAGCCCAATTCCAATTCAAAATCCTCCCCCTTGCCACCGGCGAAGGGTTTGTCGTCGACGAAACCCTCAAAATCCATAACCACCAGGTCGCCCTTTTTGGTTTCTTGACGGTCGTCAATTTTTTTGCTTTCGCGATAATTCTTGGCGATGTTTTCCAAATTTTCTTTGATTTGTTCCTTGATTTCTTTTTCATCGGCCTTGACGCGATAACGGGTGATGGCGATTTTTTCAATCGGCAGGGTGGGAATCGGCGGCAACAGGTTGATGGCGATTTCAGCCAACAAATCGGCTTTCAATTTAATCGCTTCCTCATGGTTAATTTTTATAATTTCCGGGCGGTCGGCAACCTTGACCGAGAAATCTTTTTGAATCTGTTCCAGGCCGTCTTGCAACAATTTTTGAATAACATCGCCCATCACGCGGTCGCTGTAATTTTTTTTCAAAATATCAAGCGGCACCTTGCCGACGCGAAACCCGGGCATTTGCGCCGTCGGTTGAATGGCGGCCAGCTCTTTATCCAATGCCTTTAGCAGGTCGGCCTTCTTCACGCTGATTTCATATTGGCGCGATAATTTTTGCTTGCTGGTTTCCTTGATGTTAATCATGATGTTATCTTTCTTTCAAACGTATAAAAAAACAATTGGTGTCAGCCCCTATGGTTTTTTTGGTTGTGGCTGGTTGGTTGGTGGGAAATGATCCGGTTGGTGCGGGCGGAGGGACTTGAACCCCCACGAGTTACCTCACCAGAACCTAAATCTGGCGCGTCTGCCATTTCGCCACGCCCGCCATTTCCGTTGTTATTTCGTCGCTTGGTCGTTTTTTTGTTGGTTGATGGTTATTTTTCCTTTTGTCATTTTTTTCGACAAAAGGCAAGATTTTTCTGCGCCTCGTCAAGGTGGCAAAAATGCGGCAAAAATACGCGCTGTCGCACCGGCCATATGCTTGACGTGGGCGGCATGCCGGCACAGGGCGCAAATAGGCGCGGGCAATAGGAATAAAGAGCCGAAAAAACGCGCTTGCTAGTTTGTGGCAAACATCATAAAAACATTATTAGGAAAAAAAATTTAGAGCCACCACCCTTGCCCAAGCCTTGCCCACCATCGCGCCCCTATTAAAAAATGACCGAGCAAAAAACCCCTGACCTTTTGTCATCGCTATTGCCATTGCGCGCCGAAGAATCCGCCGATGATTTTTCTGCGGCGGCACATGACCATGATGCGCAACATTCATTGCGCGAGGCATCGTCTACCCCCACCGCCGAATCGGACACGCCGGCGCAATTAACGCCGCTGATGGCGCAGTATAAATCGCTGAAGGACCAATATACCGATTGTTATTTGTTTTTTCGCTTGGGCGATTTTTATGAATTATTTTTTAGCGACGCGGTCGAGGTCTCGGCCCTGCTCAACCTGACCCTGACCAGCCGTGGCAAAAGCGGCGATGGGCGTATTCCAATGTGCGGTGTGCCATACCACGCGGTGGATAATTACATCGCCAAGTTAATTGCGATGGGCAAAAAAATTGCCATCGCCGAGCAGACCGAAAATGCCACAAGCGACGATGGAAAAGACGGCGCGAATAAACCCGCCAAGCCGGCGGGTAAGAATTTGATGGCGCGGCATGTGGTGCGTATCATTACCCCGGGCACGGTGTTTGAAGAAACATTATTGCCCGAGCGACAAAATAATTTTTTGATGGCTGTTGCGATGAGTGATTCGCCGAGCGCAAAAAATGAAAAACAAATGACGGTCGCCATCACCGATGTATCGACTGGTTTTTTGGCGGTCGAGGGCATGGGGTTGGCGAACCTTAGCAGTTTTATCAGCAAATGGTCGCCGGCCGAAATTGTCGTGCCCGATATTTTGCTAAAAGATGAAATGGTTGCGTCAGCGTTGCGCGATTTTTACGAAAAAATTACGCCCGAGGCGATGGCGGTGTTCAACAAGCAACGCGCTGTCGAGATGATACAAGCGCAATTTCATGTCAAAAGTTTGGCCGGCTTCGGCGATTTTTCGCCCGATGAATTATCCGCGCTGGGTGGGTTGCTGGCTTATTTGAAGCGCACGCAAATCGACGCCCTGCCAAAATTATTGCCGCCGAAGAAAATCGACCAATCGGATTTTGTCAGCATCGACCGCGCCAGTTTTCAATCGTTGGAAATTCTCAGCAACAACCACGGCGGCGGCCGGGCGGGCAGTTTGCTGGAACTGCTTGACCGCACCGAAACCGCGGCCGGCGCAAGGTTATTGCGCGAACGATTGCAACAGCCGCTAAAAAATGTTGAAAAAATTATTGCCCGCCTTGACCTTTTGCAATTTTTTGTCGACCAGCAAAAAACCAGCAACGATATAAAAAATCATTTGGTCGCCTTGCCCGATTTATCGCGTGCCTTGGCGCGGTTGGCGGTGAAAAAAGGCGGCCCGCGTGATTTGGCCGCCGTGGCGCAGGTATTGGCAAAAATTCCGGCGTTAAAAAACACCCTGCGGCAATTATTACCCGGTGGCGAACGGCAATTATCAACGGCCGATAAAAACCCCGATGGCGTGGTTGGGCAATTGCTTGATTCCTTCCCCGATGTAACGGCGGTGAAAAATATATTACAGCAGGCGTTGCGCGATGATAACCTGCCCCTTTTGCCGCGCGACGGGCATTTTATCCGCCCGGGGTTTCGCGCCGACCTTGATGCTATCAACAACCAGCAAAAGGAAAAACGTCGCCAATTGCAATTGCTGGAACAAAAATACCGGCAATTGACCGGCATCGATAATTTAAAAATAAAACAAAATAATATATGGGGTTTTTATATCGAGGTCGCGGCGCGCCAGGCCGACAAAATGGCCAAGCACAATATATTTCAACATCGCCAAACCCTGTCGGCGTTGGTGCGTTACAATAGTGCCGAGCTTATCGCCATGGGCACCGATATCGAACGGGGCGATAACCAATCGCTGGCGTTGGAATTGCAAATTTTTGATGAATTGGTGGCGGTCGTATTGGCCGAACACGAACCATTGATGGCCACCGCCCACGCCGTGGCGGTGTTGGATGTTAACCAGACCATGGCCACCCTGGCCCGCACGCAACGTTTTGTGCGGCCAACTATCTTGGCGGGCAACAACATGGCGGGCGAGGGTGGTGGCAAGTTGTTACGCCTGGCCCGTGCGCGGCACCCGGTGGTGGAACATGCCCTTAGCAAGCAGGCCAATCATTTTGCCGCCAACGATATCATGCTGGATGATAAAAAATTTTTTATGTTGCTGACCGCCCCCAACATGGCGGGCAAAAGCACGTTCCTGCGGATGGTGGCGATTATCGTTATCATGGCGCAATCGGGGTTTTATGTGCCGGCCGATGAGGCGACCATTAGCGTGGTGGATAAAATTTTTTCACGGGTTGGCGCGGCCGACGATTTGGCGCGTGGCCAATCGACATTCATGGTTGAGATGTTGGAAACCGCCAATATTTTACAAAACGCCACCGCGCAGTCGTTGGTGATTATGGATGAAATTGGTCGCGGCACCGCGACGTTCGACGGCTTGTCTTTGGCGATTGCCATCACCGAATATTTAAATGAAAAAATTAAGGGGCGGGTGTTGTTCGCGACCCATTATCACGAATTGACCAAATTGGCCGACCATTTGCCGGCGATTGCTTGCTTCACCATGCGGGTCGAGGAATGGGAAAAAAAATTGGTGTTTTTTCATGAACTTATCGCTGGCCGTGCCAACCATTCTTATGGTATTCATGTCGCGGCCATGGCCGGTGTGCCGCCGTCGGTGGTGGCGCGGGCCGGCGATATATTAAAGGAATTAGAAAACAAAAAATGACCAACGATATAAAAAACGGGACAAGCCGGCGGGGCGGGGCGGCCCGCGACATCGACCTCGCGGACGTCAATTATTGGGTGTTCGACCTGGATAACACGCTTTACCATCAATCGTTCAATTTGTTTCCGCAGGTTGAAAAATTGATGGTCAGCTATATCATGGAAAAATTGCAATTGGCCGAGGGGCCGGCGCGGCAATTAAAAACCAATTATTTTTTGGCCCATGGCACGACGTTAAAGGGGTTGATGGACAACCACCAAATCGACCCAACCGAATTTTTAGAAATGGTGCATGATATCGATTACAGCATTTTGCCGCGTAACGATGGTTTGGCGCAGAATTTAAAAAAATTGCGCGGCGAAAAATATATCTTCACCAATGGCAACCGCAACCATGCCTTGGCAACGCTCGACCAACTTGGCATCGCGCTGGAGACCTTCACCAAGTTGGTGGCGATTGAGGATGTCGATTATATTCCCAAACCGCAAGCCGCCGCCTACGACCAATTTTTTGCGCAATGCCCAAACATTGTGCGCGACCGGTCGGTGTTTATCGACGATATTGCCGACAATTTAAAAACCGGTAAACAATTTGGCATGAAAACCGTTTGGTTGCGCGCCGACAGCCACCCCAACAACCCAAAAGATTCCGGGCAACATGGCCGTTTGGATTATATCGATGTTACGATAGACGACATCGATTCGTTCCTTGCCAGTTTGGTAAAATAAATTTTCTTTCATGATTGATTACATAGCGTCGATGAAACAATTGTTGGCGATGGCGCGCGCCGCCAGCCAAGAAAAGGAAGAGGTGCCAGTCGCCGCCATGGTGTTGGCCGAAAACGGCGTGGTGTTGGCCGCGTCGTGCAACATGGTGGAGGAAACCAAAAACGCCCTGGCCCATGCCGAAATGGTGGCGATGGCGACGGCGATGAAAAAAACCGGCGACAAATTTTTGGCCAATTGCACCCTTATCGTAACATTAGAACCATGCGCCATGTGCGCCGCGGCCATTTCGGCGGCGCGTATAAAAACATTGGTGTTTGGCGGTTACGACGAAAAATCGGGCGGGGTGTTGTCGGGGGCAAAAATTTTCGCCAACCCCAATTGCCACCACGCGCCCGACATTATCGACGGCATCCTCCGCACCGACTGCGAATCCCTGATGAAGGATTTTTTTCTAGGCAAGAGGGGC
>JASGCL010000041.1 GCA_030054115.1 Hydrotalea sp. | reverse complement strand
GGGCGCATTAATGTTTATTTGGTGATGTGCTTTGGCACATCACGGCGCCATGGACTCTGCCGCCATTGCGCCGCAATTATTTATGGCAATGGCTTGACGCCATTGCGGAGGCGATGGTGGAGGTGAAGTAACTTATTCCGTGCGAGGCAAAAACGATAAAGGTTTTTGCCTCGCTTGCGGTGGCGAAGGCCAGCTTAATGGATTGCAAGTTGGTTAAAATTCTCATAAGAGAATTTTATGGCGAAAGAAATATCATTACCGCATAAAATGCCAAAGGATTTGCAGGCGGCGTTGTTGGCGGATGCGCAAACAAAAATCTTGTGGGATGATATAACGCCGCTGGCGCGCAACGAATTTATCTGCTGGGTCGAGGATGCCAAAAAACCCGAAACCCGCGCGCGGCGTATCAGAAGAACATGCGAAGAATTGTTAGAGGGCAAACGCCGCCCCTGTTGCTGGCCGGGTTGCCCGCATCGCTAGGCATCTTACTCCGCCAATAATTTTGCAATATATTGGTCGGTTGCGGTGTAATCATGTTCGCCGCAAATCGCCCGCACCACGCGGCCATATTTATTTATAAAATAAAACGCCGGCCAACAACCATTGCGAAAATTATCCCAGGTTTGTAATTTGTTATCAACCGCCACCGGGTAGGTAATGCCGTGGCGGTTGATGGCGGCTTGAATCGACGCGATGGGTTTGTCGGATTCAAATTCGGGCGAATGAACGCCGATGATGACCAATCCCCGGTTGCGATATTTTTTATGCCAACCAACCACCGCCGGCAGGGTATGTTGGCAATTGATGCAGGAATAGGTCCAAAAATTAATCACCACCACCTTACCCCGCAGGTCGCCCATCGCCCACGGCTTATCAACATTGAGCCATTGCTGGATGCCGACAAAATCGGGGGCGGTGAAGGAGAGGGGTTTGTCGTAAACCCCATCGCCGAAAGTAACGGCCGGGCGATTTTCAGCGGCATAAACATTGGTGGCAATCAACATCGCCGATAAAATAATCAGCCCGCCCAATATTTTTTTAACCACATGATTATTTTTTGGCAACCAATTGAAATAAATCATCGCACGCCGGCCGAGGATACTGATAATAAAAAATGGCAAGGTGACACCAACCGCGAAGGACAACACCACGCCAACCGCCGACAGGTTATCGGTTTCGCGAATTACTTGGGTAATGACCGACGCCAACACCGGCCCGGCACATGGCGTCCACACCAGGGCGATGGTCGCCCCCACCATAAGCCCGACCAACCAATCATTGCGGTCGATGTTTTCCGCCCGATTAACAACCCGCGCCGCCCAATTGGCGATGCGCGATGTCATGGCGGCAAATTTTTCGCCCAATTTATCTGACAACATGACCGCGCCAAAAAAAATTAAAAAACCCAACGAAATATTTTTTATCGTGTTCGGCATGATGCCAAAAAAATTTACCAAATAACGGGCGGTGAAAACAAAAATTGTAAAATTAATAAAAAAACCAATCATAATCGCCAACGGCCGGTATTTGCCACCGGTGGAGGATGTCGAAAGAAGCAGGGGCACAATCGGGTAAACGCAGGGCGAGGCGATAATCGAAACACCCTCCAAAAATCCGAGCGCGTTGTTGCTAAAACTCATGATTGCAATACTATAGCATGCAACTTGAAAAAGCAAGCGACCATGTCTATGGTAACAAAAATGACCGAATCTGTTTTATCCAAAGAATCGCGCGGCGTGGCGACCGACATCACCAACGCGCCCAGCGCGCAACCAAATTTGCGCGATGGGTTTGGTCGAACCATCAGCTATTTACGCCTGTCGGTTACCGACCGATGCGACCTGCGCTGTGTTTATTGCATGCCGGCAAAAATGAAATTTTTACCGAAAAAAGAAATTTTGGAATTGGAAGAATTATTGGTCATCGCCAAGCAATTCATCGCCCTGGGGGTGAAGAAAATCCGCTTGACCGGCGGCGAGCCATTGGTGCGAAAAAATATTCTGTGGTTGATAGAAAAACTGGGGCAGGAATTATTGCCAACTGGCACGGGGGGCACGGGCGACAGCGGGTTGCAGGGTTTGCAGGAATTAACCCTGACCACCAATGGCACGCAATTGGCCGGCATGGCCGAACAAATTTTTGCCGCCGGCGTGCGACGGGTAAATGTCTCGCTGGATAGTTTAAAGCCCGATGTTTTTGCGCGCATCACCCGCGGCGGTAATTTGGCCGCGGTGCAGATGGCCCTGAAAACCGCGCAGGTGGTGGGCTTGAAAATAAAAATCAACATGGTGGTGATGCGCGGCGTTAATGACGCCGAGGTGCATGACATGATAGGTTGGTGTGGCGCGCAGGGTTACGATTTGACCTTCATCGAGATTATGCCCATGGGAAATATCGGCGAAGAGGTTGCAGGGAACAGCGAAAATGCCGGCGAAGAAAACTGGTCGGTGCGGCAATCGCAATACATGCCATTGTCGTTGGTGCGCGCCGATATTATGGCGCGGTGGCGGTTGAGCAAAAGCGATTACAAATCGGGCGGGCCAGCAAATTATTATAGATGCGAAGAGACTGGGCAAAAAATTGGTTTTATCACGCCCCTGACCAATCATTTTTGCGCGACCTGCAACCGCGTGCGTTTAACCACCAGCGGCAAACTTTTTCTTTGCCTGGGCAAAGATAACATGGTCGATTTAAAATTGGCACTTCGCACCGGTGGTGCGGAAAAACTGCGCGCCACCATCATCGACGCCATGACGCAAAAACCGCTGAGCCACGATTTTGTGATTGGTCGCAACGACAATAACCCGTCGCAAAAACGGGCAATGGTCGAAACCGGCGGTTAAGCGGGCATTATAACAAAATTAATTTAGGTTTTCCCAATAGCGATAGGCGATGTTGTAGGCGCAGGTCGCAAACCAAAAGAACAACATATTGCTTAAAATCGACAGGGCGAATGATAAGGCCATCGAGCTATCGATAATTTGCGCCAGCATGGCGGGGTTGTCGACCTCGAACACGCCAAAAAACATGCTGAGGATAATCGATAGACCCGACATGATACCCAAGAAAATAAAAGCCAAAAGCCACAGGGTGGAAAAAATCTTGCCGTAAGAATGAAAGGAATGTTGCAACAATTTTATCGGCTGGAATTGCTTATTCAGCACAAAATCAATCAGCGATAAAAAGAAAAATGGCGCAACAAAAACCAGCGGCGTTAATAAAAGGAACATGGTGCGCGCATCGCCGAGGTTGGGCCGAACCGTGTTTTGCGCCAATAATAGCAGTGCGGCCAATACGCCATAGGCGAGCGATAGCATGAACCCAAAAACCAAACTGCGCCACACGAAACGCCGTAAAATATTTATTTTTTTAAATACATCGATGATAGATTGTTTGCGGGTGATGTTGCCATGTAAAAATAATATCCAGCCGGCGACAAATGGCACGCTGACCAACCATTGCGACAGGGTCGAGACAAAAATTCCCAAATCATGGTCGGCGTTTATCGCCGATAGGCGAAACACAACCGTGTCAAGCAAGCCAATCAACAACACCGGCAAGAGGGCAAGATTAAAAACAAAATGCCGTTCGCGCCATGAAACAATAAACCCCTCGCGCAGTGAGCTAATGATATTGAGGTCAATTTTTTTATGGGCCATAAAATATTTATTTTTTATTTGTTTTGGGAAAATTGGCCGGTTTCTGATAACGCAACAACCAAAATGCGCGGGATAGGGCGATGGTGATGATGGTAACGCCAACAAACGAAACAAGCGAAATAACGCTGTCCATTAAGATTACCTGAACGATGTTAGAGCGAATTGTTATCGGTAGCCAAAAGGTCGCGTAAGTGCCGGCGTAATAAACAATCGTGGCAAGAACCAAGCCGTTCATGCTAACCCACAGGGGAATAATCAACATCGCCAAGAACAAGGTAAAGATCCAAATATGATATTGGCGGATGATGCCGAAGAATATTTTTAATTCATCTTCAAAATTTTCCAAATCATATAATTGTTTAACGCTCAGCAGGTGAAAACGGCTTTGAAAAATAGCATAGGGGATAAACATCAGCCAACTGGCGAAGGCGTAAAGCAATATTATCGTCAAGGTCAAATAACATAATAAAATAAGCGCGGTTAGGATACTGTGCAATAGTTGGCCACGTAGCAGGCCGCCGATAAAATCGAACAGCTGGTTAATAATCAGGAAAGAACCGACAAACACCAGCGCGCTGACCAATACCCACAAGAAAATTTTGATGATGAAATCTTTTTTCTGCGCGTTCCAACTTGAAAAACGTAACGACAGGGTTTTGTTTTTGGTGCCTTCGCCGATTGCCCAAAAACTGACCGGGTAAATGCACAGCGCAATCAGCATAAAATTAATCAGCGACGATGCGCCGTAGTTGAACAGCAATGATTTTGGCAATAAAATAAGAAAAACCGAACTGCTGATGGTTGACAGAAGCCACGGGAAGAAAATAATACCGAACAGAAAACCTTTGTTGCGCCAGAACATAACCCAGGCCTCCCACATGACATAAAAATTGGGTGGCAGGTGAGACGATGTTTTTAAATGCGCGCCATATTCTTTTTTAATATTTTTTGATGCCCGTTGCCATTGGTCGCGCGCCTCCAGCGTTAGGTTTTTTGGCATGGCGCGCCAATCCATTTCTTTCGCCCCGTGGAAAAAAAATTTGATGTAATCAAAAATTTGTAGAAAAAAGTTTTTCATAAGATAGGTTATGGGTTGTTATGTTAGCTTGCGGTTGCGCGCCAAATGTTATTCGGGATTTTTTCATGGAGCAATTGTTGGTGTTGCGCCAATTCATCCGCGCTGGCGACAAAATGGCGCGGCGCAAGGGGCGATTTGCCGTTATCATTACCATTGCTTGGGGCGGCGGTTGCATGGCCGGCAAGGAATGGCGTTGAAGCAACCCCTGGATTAACCATGTCCGATGAGGCACCGGCGTCGGCTTTCGCCTTGTTGTTATCGGGGTTCAGGTTAAGGCTGGCTTGACGCCCGCCGTTTAATTCCAACCACACATCGACCAGCAACAACGAATCCTTCAGCGCGCCATGTTGTTGGCGGTCATCAAGGCTGATGTTAAACCGCCGGCATAGGGCGTCGAGGCTGTTGCTTTGCCCGGGGAATTTTTTTCGCGCCACCGTTACGGTGTCGATGACATTATTTTTTAATATCGGAAAACCCAATTCGGCCAGGTGGTGATTGATAAAATTCATGTCAAAATCACTATTATGGATGAGTAAGGTGGCATCGCCAATGAAGGCCAAGAAATCATTCACCACGTCGGCAAACACCGGTTTGTTTTTTAAAAATTTTTGGCTTAGACCATGCACCTGGAACGAAGCCTCGGGCACATCGCGCTCCGGGTTGATATATTGCTGGTAAGTATCGCCCTTTTGAAAACCATGCAATTCGACCGCGCCAATTTCAACAATGCGGTGGCCTTCCTCGGGCTTAAAGCCGGTGGTTTCGGTGTCCAAAACAACATAACGCTGGGTGCTCATGCATAAATTCCTTACCTAGCTTCTATAGACGGACTCGTAAAAAATTCAAGTATTATCTATACCACCACCTGGCCATGAATGCGAAGCTTGGCGGACGTAATGGTTGTTAAATTGCCCCCCGTGGGGCGCGCTGACTTTAATTATTGCGCAACATTTATCGCCATTATTCATCTGGCATTATTCATCGGGCTGTAAGCGGTGACCAGGCGGGGTCGGAGCCGCCAACCGGCAGGATAATTTTTTTCAAAAAATTGCCGGTAACATCCACCGTCCAAAGCGATAGGGCGTCGTCAGCGGCGGTTTTTTGGCGAAAGAAAGCAATCACCCGACCGTTGGGTGACCAGGTTGGCCCCTCGTCAAGGAAACTTTCCGACAGCAAACGTTCGCCACGGCCGTCGGGCTTGACAACGCCGATGTAAAAAATATTATTGCTTTGCTTGGTGAAGGCGATGTAATCGCCGCGCGGCGACCAAACCGGCGTCGAATATTCGCCCGCGCCGTAACTGATGCGGCGCGGGTTTTTGCCGTCGCTGGTCATGACATAAATTTGCGGCGTGCCATCGCGGTCGGAGGTAAAGGTGATAAACCGCCCATCGGGCGAGTAGCAGGGCGAGGTGTTGATGTCGCCGCCGGTGGTCAGGGGCGTGGCCGGTGCACTGCCATCGAGCGGTTTGACATAGATATTGCTGGCGCCGTCTTGCTCCAGGCTGAAAATAATTTTTTTATTATCGGGCGAAAAACGCGGCGCGAAGGTCATGCTGTCGCCGAACGAACCGACCTGTTGATTGGCACCGGTTTCAACATCCAAAATATAAACCTCGGGTTCGCCATGTTGATAGGACATGTAGGAAATTTTTTGCAAATTATTTGAAAAACGCGGCGTCAACACCAGGTAACGGCCGTTGCTGATGTAATGCAAGTTCTCGCCGTCTTGGTCAATAATCGCTAATTGTTTGACCCGTTGTTTTTTACTGCCGGTTTCGGCGATAAAAATAATCCGCGAATCAAAATATGGTTTTTCGCCGGTTAACCTTGTGTAAATATCATCGCTTAATTGATGCGCCAAACGCCGCCAATTGTTTTTGTCGGTGCTTAACATGACACCATTTTGTTCCAAGATATTTTTGCGTTTGATAATATCCCACAATTTTGCGCGGACGATAATCTTATTGTCCTTGCTGGTTACCTCGGTCTGGAATAAAAACTGATTACCAAGTTTTTGCCAGCTGGAAAAAACCGGCGGCGTGGCAAAATTGCCTAAAATCACTGGGTTTTCATCGCCGCTGGTAACTTGAAAAAGGCCGGAGCCCGACAGGTCGTTAGCGATAACCGCAACGATTTTATTGGCAAGCTCGAGGCTGGCGCTATCCTTGGCCGGCACGGCGACATTGCCAATCGCCAGGTTGATGGTTTTTATCGTGCCCTGGCGGATGGTCATCTTCATCACTGCCATCGCGGGCGCGGCGGTCAGGAACAGGGCCAGCACGCCAAAACAAAAAAATAAAAATCGATGATTAGCACGCATGTTATGTTTTTTTATAGGGCGTAATAGGGGTCAAAGGTAAATTCGATATTTTTCCAATAGCGGTATTTGTCTTTTGGTAATTTTAATTTTTGGCAGGCCGGCGTGGCAAAGGAACGAAGCGCGCTTTCAGCCAGGACGCGCGTTGTATCCTGGTTTAATAATTTTTGGTTTTTTAGCGTCGCGCTGGTTACGCGGCCCTCGGGCGACAGGGACAATAACACCGTGATGGTGGTTTTATCGATATCGCGCAGGCCGGCCGGAATTTGCCAGCAGGCAACTATCTGTTGCCGCAGGGTGGTGAATTCGTCGTTGCTTAGGGCGTCTTTATCACCGGTTTTTACCTTATCGTTGGTGATGACCGACTGGCGGTTGGTGGCGTAGGGGCTTTTGTTCTCGGTGGTTTTGCCCTTATCATTGGGGGTGGCGCGAATTGGGTCGATGGTTTTTAAAATTTTGGGCACATTTTGGTTGCTGTCGCCGCTTTTTGCCGGGTTGGCGGCGGTTGATTGCCGGGCGGCGGCCAGGCTGTTATCGGCCCGCCGGCTATTGCTGGGGTTGGTTGTGGCGGTTTGTTGTTGCGCTATTTGCCCTTGGTTGGTGGCGCGACCGCCGATGGGTTTGGGCTTGGCGATTTGTTGATTGCCGAGCGACGCCGGGTCGGGGAGTTTTTGCGTGAGGTCTTTTTCATTCACCAAATCGACCGCGACAATATTTTTTGGTTTTTCGCGCACGAACAGCCACGGCGACAACAGCCCCAGAACCACCACCACCGCCGCAAGATGTAGCACTAAGGACGTAATAAACGATGGCCCCTTATAAAATTTCTTTTTGGCGGGGGAGATATGTTCGGCCATGGTGTTGTGATGTTTTGCAAATCGTCGGGGTGGGAAGGCTTAAGCGGTCGATATTTTTTTTAAGCCGTTGCTGAATTTATTTATTGGCACCATTGCTGGATCCTTCCGTAATCAGCGAGACACGGGTTAAACCCTTTTGCGCTACGTTGTTCATTACCGCCATAATCGTGCCGTAGGAGGCGTTTTTGTCGCCCCGCACATAGATTTTTTTCTCGCGGTTGGTGGCGGCCAATTGAGTCAGGCGGGCGTCCAATTGTTCGGCGGTCATGGCGACGTCGCCCAGAAAAACACTGCCATTGGTTTTGACGGTGATAACCAGCGGTTGGTTATCGGTCGCGACCTTTTGCCCGGTGCCCTTTGGCAAATTGACCGGCACGCCGACGTTTAACGCTGGTGCCGCCACCATAAAAACCACCAACAACACCAACAGCACATCGACAAACGGCGTGATGTTGATATTGGCAATCGGTAGTTTTCTTGAACGGCGGTAACGGGATGGGCGCATGGTTGTTTCCTATAAAAAAAAATATGGTGGTTGGTTATCGGCGTGTGGTTCTTATGTTGTTTCTCGGGTTGCTTTTTAAATGACTGCGCATGGATTTTTGCAAGACCACCGGAAATTCGTCGATAAATGTTTCCAACCGCCCGAGGTATTCTTCGATATCGAGCGTGAATTTGTTATAGGCCATGGTGGCCGGAATGGCGGCGATTAAGCCAACGGCCGTCGCGAACAATGCCTCGGCGATGCCCGGCGCAACCACCGACAGCGATGTTTGGCCGCGGCTGGCAATGGCGGAAAAGGCATTGATAATCCCCCAAACAGTGCCAAACAACCCGATGAAGGGCGCGACCGACGAGGTGGTGGCCAGGATGCCGAGGTTTTTTTCCAATCGGCTGGCCTCCCGCCCCAGGGCGGCGCGGAGCACGCGGTCCATTTTGCTGACGGTGCTTGACCCCTGCAACAATTCATTCATCGCCGATGAAAACATCACCGATAGAGGATCTTTGGGCGTTGGGCCGATGCGTTGGAACAATTCTTCCATCGGGATGCCCGACCAGAAAATTTCGTCAAATCGGTCGGCGCGTTGATGCAGTTTTTTTAATAAAAAATATTTTTGCAAAATCACGCCCCACGAAATAATCGACAACAACACCAACAACAACAACACCAATTTTACCACCGCATCGGCATTGATTAACAATTGCCAAAATGGCCCATCGTTGAATGACGACCGGCCGAGCGATAACCATGACTTGATAACGCCGCCAGCACCAGGCAGGAGCGCCTCAACCTGGTTGGTTGCGGCATGTTTAAGATTGCTGAGAAATTGGTGGAGGCTCATGTGATTGGCGCGGGGTTTGTTTGTTGCTGTGGCGTATTTATGGGCTTGGTCGTCGTTGTTGGCGGTAACTTATTGCTGTTCCTATTTTATAAGCTTCTTTGGCGGTGTTTGATCATTGTATCATCGGCAATCTGCGCCGATTCCAACCAATTTGCAATTACTTAGCCAATTTCGCCAACCAAATCGGGCGTTTTTCAAGGTTTTAGTTGCGCAAAATATCGCTCAATAATTTATTAAGGGCAGGGGGTAACCTGGTTGGTCGCCAACTGGCGGTGGAGACAAACACTAGCAGGATTTCCAAAACAGCTAAAGTTTTTTCGTTGCAGGTAAATTCTTGGCGAAAGGTGATAGAGGTGCGGCCCATCGATAGCGGCGTGGTGGTGATGGTTACCATATCCTCCAACCGCGCGGGATATCGGTAATCAAGCGTGGCATGTTTGACAACAAAACACCCCTGGTCGTCGCGCACCATTTTGCTTGATGGATAATTCAATTGTGTCAGCATATCAAGCCGCGCCCGTTCGGCCATGTCGAGGTAACGCCCGTGGTAGGCCACCCCGCCGGCGTCGGTATCGGCATAGGCAACGGCCATAGTGAATGTAAAAGGGGTTAATTTTTTGGCTGGGGTCATGGTTTTTTTTATAGCACTTTTCTGCTTTTTTTGCATGGTCATTCTATAGTCATTGTTATTTAATTATTTATTACCATGAAAAATAGAACATAACATAAAATTCGCGAGATGAAGCGACAGCCCAACGAATAATAACCGAACGATAAACTACTTTTTATGGATAATAGATTTTATACAAGCAATAAGCTTATTATTATAATTAAAATGACTCCAAATAGAGAACATATGTTCAGGTAATTATTGCTATCAGAATTTGTGGTGCATCCTACCGCCCAAGCAAAGGAGGAGGAGTAATGAAACAGCACGTAGCACCACAATTCGCGGTAGCGGGCAAGAGGCCGAGAAAATCGCAGGGCAAGACGCAGGGCGATGGCCTTAGCCCGTCATCAATCGAACCGCAATCACCGCAACAGAAAGCGCCATCAGCGGCCAGGCCAAATTCATCGCATGATAACGGCCAAGGCCAGCATAACCCCTTACCCAAAATACTACCCAACGACAGCGACAACAATACACATGAAGACAGCCATAAAAACACCCATGAAGATAATAATATAAATAATCCCCTTAACGGGTGGGTGGCGGTGCCGCGTTTTGCGCCGCGATTGGGGCAATCCTTGGTGCAGGGATTGGGGCGGGGATTGAGCGATGGTTATGGCGCGACAGCCCATAATATGACGACATTATTATTCAACCAGCCAACGTTTATTAATAGGTTGTCACCCCAGACGCATGATAACCTGACCAACCATGGTGCTGGGTCGTCATTTAATGATGTAGCGATAAGTGGTTTATTTAATAAGGGCATGGTCGCCAGCGCAGGCATTAATATCGCAAAACAGATAGAACAAAATATTAATAATCAAAATTTTGTCGGGGGCGAACCCGACATCAACAGGTCAATAACAACAGATGGCGGCGGCCAACCAATGGCAAACAACCCGGCGGCGGAAAATCTCGGCGGTGGTAGCAAAGACGGCGGCAATGATAATGGTGGCAAGGACGACAAGCCATTGCAACAGATAGAAAAAATTAGCCTGGTTCATGGTAGCCTGACGATTGATAGCGGCACCGGCCCGGGCAATGGCGACATGCCCAATGTAACATTAACTGGCTTTGCCCAATGGGCGGACATAGTTCAAGTTATGCCCCGCAACAATTATAAATTGACCATCGCCCATGGCGCGGTGTTGGCGATTAATGATATCAGCGATTTTGTTTTACAATTGGCGCAATATATTACGATAGACAACAACAGCGATGGGTTGGTTATGCTAACCGAGGGGGTCGCCCCCGGCACAATCATTTGGCAAGAACAGGTGGAAAGGTTGCAGGAGGAGAATCTTGACCAGCGCATAATAGAGGAAAGCAACGGCAAATTTTATTTTATGGACTTGACGGATGGCAGTTTTATCAAGGTGGTCGACGATGGGTTGTTGCCGCTGGCGTTATTACCACCGCAACCCGACATGGTTACGCCGGGCAATGATTATGCAACCGGCGGGGCGTTATCAATTGATTCATTATCGCACCACATCGCTCAAGCCACCGGCTTTGAAATCATATAATTGCTTTTATTTTTTCGGCTGGATGTGCGACCTGCCTCAAGTAGCGAAGCGTGCGCTCAAGCAATGCAATGATAGCGCAGATAAATTTGGCGATAAT
>JASGCL010000040.1 GCA_030054115.1 Hydrotalea sp. | reverse complement strand
CCCCCTCACGCCGCGCGGTTCATTTTTTCGGCGATGGTCTCGTCATATAGTTTTTCAAACATGTGCATCGTGTTGTCGATGTTGTGTTTTTTTATCATGGCAAGGCTGGCCTTGCCCATGGTGGCGCGCAACGCCTCGTTATCAAATATTTTTTTAATTTTGAGGGCAAGGTGCGCCGGGTTTTTTAAATCAAACAAATAACCATTTTTGCCGCTCTTCACCAATTCGGGCAGGGCGGCAACCCGCGCCGCCAAAATGGGCAGGCCGGATGCCATGGCCTCCATCGTTACCAGGCTTTGCAATTCGGCGATGCTGGCAATGATAAAACAATTGGCAAGGGCATATAACCCGGGCAAATCTTCATCGGGCACAAACCCCAAAAATGAAACGCGGTGTTCAAGCCCCAGGGTCTTGCTCAGTTTTTTTAAATTCTCTAACTCGGCACCCCTGCCGGCGACGACAAAATGACAATTGTAATCCTGGCCGGAATTTTTGCCGGAATTTTTCGGTAACTTGGCCATGGCCTGCAAAACGAAATCAATCTTTTTTTCCAAATCAACCCGCCCGACAAACAGCAATAGTTTTTTGTCTTTTGGCAAATTGTATTTATCAAGCAAATAAGGGTCATTGTGTTTGGGGTTAAACAAATCGGTGTCGATGCCGCATGATATTGGCAACACCGTGCGCTTGTAACCATTTTTCTGCATGATATCGATAGAGCTTTTGGTCGGTGTGGTGGTGCGGTCAACCTGTTCATAAACGCGGCAGAAATCGCGCCACGCCCAGCGGCAAAATGATTTTTCGATCCATGGCACGCGATAAAACGGAATATAATGGATGATATTTTCGGGGATAGAATGGTTGGTGCCGATAACTGGTATATGATATTGCTTCGCCAGGGCGATAACGGTGCGCGCCACCGGGTAATGCCCCTGCACATGGATGATATCGGGCGAGAAGGCATGGATTTCCTTTTCCACCTTTTTTTTCAGGCCGAGGTTAATCGCCACGCGAAAAGAATTTTTTTTATAAATGCCCGGCGCAAACGACGCCATGCCAACAACCGGCACCCCGTCGATAACCCGGTCCTCGGTGCGGTGCGTTTCAGACAGGGCCATGACCTTGATAATATGGCCACGTTTTTTTAAATACCATGCCAGTCGGTGGGTGAAATTAATCATACCACCAATCATGGGGAAATAGATGTCCGAAACAATAAAAATACGCATAACTCAACACAATAGTCCACGGGGGCGCAATACCCCCTCGTAGCATTTTCTTGTCGAAGCTAATTGTCAATCGTTGCCAAAATAACGGGCGGTGGTCTTGTGGGTCTTGGTGAGAATATCGCGTATAAGGTGTTTTTCTTTTTTGCGCGCCGTTTTTAATTGGTGCTCGGGGCGTTCCATCGCGGTCAGGATATTTTCCTTGATATCATGCTCGCTGACAATTCTGCCGCGGGCGGAAATTCCCGCCTCATGCACTTTGTTTTTATCGCCGCACACCAAATGATGCCAATCGGGCAAATCCTTGCCTTCATCGACCAACCGATAGGCGCAGGTTTCGGGTAACCAATCGATGGTCTTAACCTTGCGCGGCGTTAATTGCACGCAATCGGGCACGAATTTTTTTCGTTCCTTATAATTTTTGCATTGGCAGGTTTGGCCGTCCAGCATGTGGCAGGATATATTGCTGAATATCATATCGGCGCCATCGTCAAGTTTATGCAAACAACATTGCCCGCAACCATCGCACAGCGATTCCCATTCGCGCTGGCTCATCTCGCGCAAGGTTTTTGTTTGCCAGAATTTTTTTTGTGTGTTCATAAAAGAGGAGGGGCAGCGGCCTTTAACCTTATAACAAAAAAAACAAGGCGGTTTTTACGCCAGTGAATAATCAAGGTAACTGCGATAGGCGGGAATTTGCGCCCGCGCGTGGTTCATCGCCTTGCTATCAAGGTCGACCACCAGCAATTGATTTTTTTTGAAGCATTTGTTTTTTGCCTCGGCCACGACGCGCCCCCAGGGGTCGACCACCAGGCTGTGGCCAAATGTGCGCCGCCCGTCGGGGTGGCGACCGGTTTGCGCCGGCGCGATTATCCAGCAGGCATTTTCAATCGCGCGGGCGCGTAGCAAGCTATGCCAATGGGCCGCGCCGGTGGTGGCGGTAAAGGCCGCCGGCACAAAAATCACCCCCGCCCCCATGTGGTTTAATTTGCGGTAAAGATAGGGAAAGCGCAGGTCGTAACAAATCGTTAAGCCCAATTTGCCAAATTCGCCGGCGTCAAACGGCCCGTCGCAGGTTACAACATTGCGCCCCGCCACCACCGACAATGATTCGCGATAGGATTCACCATCGGCCAAATCAATATCGAAAAGGTGAATCTTGTCATAGTGCGCCGCAATGTCGCCCTTATCTGAAATCAACAGCGAGCGGTTGTGAAATTTTTTATCGTCGTCGTTGGCACCACGTGCCCGCAATAAATAAGAACCAAGCAGAACCCATAGGCCTAATTCCCTCGCCAAATCACGAATGGTGATAAGATAGGGGTCTTCCTCCTCATAAAACAAAACATTCCAGGCGGTATTTTTGTCGCGTTCCATGATATTGCATACCTCGGGGAAGGCGACCAACCGCGCGCCACGTGCCTTGGCGCGCTTGATAAATTTGGTGATGAGGGCGATATTTTTTTTCGGGTTGCGGCCACTGCAAATTTGCGCCACGGCGATGCGGTTTGCGGTGGCGGATGGTGCTGTGCTTGTGGCGGCGGGTTTGCTATGGTCGGGGCCGGCAGAATCGTTGCCGGTCGGGTTATTGCCCGGGTTATTATTCGTGGCTGTTTTTTCTTCACCCATTTTTTTATCAATCGTGCTATTAGCCATCATGTTATTCGTCATTACATTGTTTGGGGAATTATTCGGGGTGTCAGTCATGTTATTACCATTCATATTATTAATCGCGCTATTGGTCGCGATGCTTGTCCTAGCGCATGCTACATTTTCAAGAATCGATAGTAATTTATTTTACAACAAATGGCAATGAAAACCTGCATCATCGACAATTTTGATTCCTTCACCTTTAATTTGGTTGATTTGGTGGCCAGCCTGTCCGCCGATAATAACGCGCCGCGCGTTATAAAAAACAATCAATGCAGTGCGGATGAGGTTATCGCCGGTGATTATGATAATATTATTATTTCGCCCGGGCCCGGCACGGTGGAGCGCGCCGCCGATATCGGCATTTGTTTGGATGTCATCGCCGCCACCCAGAAACCATTGCTGGGGGTTTGCTTGGGGCATCAGGCCATTGCCTACCACCACGGCGGGCGCAAACCCGGGGTTATCAAAACCGGCACCGCGGTGCATGGCAAGGCGACCAAAATTTTTCACGACGGCACCGGGTTGTTTGCCGGCCTGGCCAACCCATTAACCGTTGGGCGATACCATTCATTGTTGGTGGATGAAGCAACCTTGCCCGCCGATTTGCGGGTTGTCGCGCGGGACGAAGCCGGCAATATCATGGCGATTGTGCACCGCACCAAACCGATACATGGCGTGCAATTCCACCCCGAATCGATATTAACCGACGGCGGTAAAAAAATGATGGAGAATTTTTTTACCCTGAGCCTTAGCAATAAAAACCCCGCCGATTTGGCGAAAGAATTATCGACCGCCAGCACGCAGCCAACGCCGAAAAATAAAAACCACGGCCAGCAACCAACCAAAGAAATTATTTGTCGCCGGTGGCCGACGGCATTATCGATGGCCGATATATTTTCTAACCATTTTTTGGCAAAATCGCCAGCCATATGGTTGGATGGCGACGACAAAACCGGTTGGGGGCGCGGCGGTTTTTCATACATCGGCATTGGCATTGGCGCGGGTAAAAAAATATTGCAGGTGGCGGATGTTGGCGATGGCAATATAAGGGGCAAAATTTCCGGCGATGATTTTTTAGCCCAAGTTGCCGCCGCTAGCCAAGAATTTTTGTTCAGCGATGAAACCTTGGCTAGCCTGCCGCCCGAGGTTCGCGCCGGCAATTTTTTTGGCGGGCCGATGGGTTTTTTGTCTTACGAAGGTCGGGTGTTATGTAGCGATGCCTTCACCGCCGCACCAACGCAAAGCAAAACAAGCGCGATACCCGATGGTTATTTTATCCGCGCCAATTTGTTGGTTATCGAGCATAAGGCCAGTGGTCAAAAATACCTGCTGGCGATTGCCACGCAACAAGAACGCGCCATGATGGAGCAATGGCTTGACCAGTTGATGGCCGAGACGCCAGGTAAAAGCAGTAGCCCGGCACAACCCACAACAGCTAACAACAACCAATCGACGCGGCCAACTATTACTTGGCGGTTTGATAAATCAAAAAATAATTATATTAATAATATCACCACCGCCATCGCCGCCCTGAAACAGGGGGAGGTTTACCAACTATGCCTTACCAATCAATTAACGGCGGCGGTGCCGGCCGGTGAACCGCAAGAAGCCGCGCCGCAACCTTTCGACCTTTATTGTCATTTGCGCGGCGATAACAACACGCCCTATCGCGGGTTTATGTCACTGGACGCGCGTGATAATGAGCAAGCAAAAGCAGACGACACAATGACAAAACCCGCCGACGCGCTGTTGTGTTTTAGCCCGGAAGAATTTTTGCAGGTCTCTCCCCACGGCAAGATAACCACCAAGCCAATCAAGGGCACGGCGAAACGCGGCGCAACCAAGCTTGAGGATGACAGGTTGGCGCAACAATTATTGTCGTCGGCAAAAAACCACGCCGAAAATATCATGATTGTCGATTTACTGCGCAATGATATCACGCGGGTGGCAATTCCTGGCTCGATTAAGGTCGAAAAAACCTGCGCCCTGGAAACCTATGACAAGGTTCACCAATTGGTCAGCACCATAACCGCGCAATTAGACGATAATAGACATGTGGTTGATTTGTTGCGCGCGTCATTTCCCGGTGGGTCGATGACCGGCGCGCCAAAAATTCGCGCCATGCAATTAATTGAACAGATGGAACAACGCCGCCGTGGAGTCTATTCCGGTATTTTTGGTTATGTGGGGGCGGTTAATAATGGGGGTGGTGCGGGCGGTTCGGCCAGCAGCCTGGCCATGGTGATTAGAACGCTGGTGGTTGAAAAGCACAAGAATACTTGGCGTTACAGCCTGGGGGTGGGCGGTGGCATCGTGGTTGATTCCAACCCGGCCGACGAATGGCAAGAATTGCTGTGGAAGGCCGCTGGGATTATCGAATCGCTAAAAAAAATAATGAATGTAACCATCGACGAACAATAATATAGATAATAACATGAGCGATAATAATCATTCGGCTGGCGCACAATCAACCACGCCCCCCATCACGCACTGCATGGTCGATGGCGAATTGTTACCGGTGACGGGCAAACACCTGTCGTTGTTTGACCGTGGTTTTTCATTGGCCGATGGTTTGTTTGAAACGATATTGATAAGAAACGGCCGCGTCATTTGGTGGCAAGAACATATGGCGCGGTTAACCGCCGGCGCGGGCATATTAAGAATTCATCTGGCGGAAAAATTCCAAGAAAATCTTCAAGAATTATTATTGGCCGATGTCGAACGATTACTTCGCGCCAACCATGCCGATAATCAAAAACTTTATGTTTTGCGCATTACCCTGACGCGCGGTGTGGTCAATGGTCGCGGCCTGTGGCCGGGTGCTTTGCAACAACCATCGCCGGCAATTGCCCCAACCATCACCATGGCGCTTACGCCCCATCCAGCCTTTCCGCATTTTACCACCGCGCCGGTCGCGGTTACCATCGCCAATGTCACGCGCAAAAATCATCGCTCCCCCCTGTCGGCGATAAAATGGCTGGGGGGGTATGGCGATAACCTGCTGGCGCGCGCCCATTGTGGCGCGGGGGTCGATGACGCGCTCCTCCTCAACACCGCCGACAATTTGGTGTCGGCCACGGTGGGCAATGTTTTTTTGCTGTTCGCTGATGGTTGGCGCACCCCCGCGGGCAACGACGGCATTATCCCCGGCATTGCGCGGCAAATGATATTGGCCAGTGGTATCATCAAGCTGCACCCGGCCACCATAAACCAGAACGATATAAAAAACGCCAAGGCAGGCTTCATCAGCAACAGCCTGTCCCTAAGCCCGATAAAAACCATCGACGGCCGCCCATTGCCCAATGTTGATGGGGTGGGGGCGGTTTGTGCCGATTTGGCACGACTTTATGGCGAATTATAATTGCGAAAAAAAAATGGCTCGGCTATAAAAAGATAAAATTTTATATCTATTTTTTAGGAAAAAAATCAGGCAAAACACGAAAGCAATATGGAACAAATAAACCACAGCAATGTTTTATCGCTTTTTTTGGCGCGGGCCGAAAAATACCAAAACAGCCCCTGGCTGTTCGCCAAAAGCGGTAACGAGGACAAATCCTATTGGAGCGGCGTCACATGGCGAGAGGTTTCTCGCCGCGTCAATTTTTTGGCGCAATATCTTGAGCAGATGAACCTTGGGGCCGAGCCCAAAATTGCCATTTTATCGGAAAGCCGCCCCGAATGGATTATCAGCCTTTACGCCATTTGGGCGATGGGCGGCACGCCGGTGCCGATAATGCCCGGCACCGCGGCGGCGACCATCGATTATATTTTGCAAAATTCGGAGGCCAAGGTCGCCATTATTTCCAACAAACAGCTTTTTCAACAGGCCGATGGCCCGACCATCAAGCGCAAGGTCAAGCATATCATCGGTTTTAGCGGCGACCTGGCGCAAATTGCCCCAACCGGTAGTAAGTTCCATTATTTTTCGCAAATCATCCACGGCACGCAACGTATGCACGGCGGCGGCCAGGGGGATAAGGTTTCGTTGCGCGAACGGGCGATGTCGATATTGCCGAACGCAACCTCGGCCATTCTTTACACATCGGGCACATCGGGGCGGCCACGCGGGGTTATGCTGACGCACCAGGCGCAATTGGCGATAATCGATGGCGTCATGCCATTGTTCGAACGTCTGCCAAAAATGAAACAGGGCCGCGAATCATTTTTGTCATTTTTGCCGCTCAGCCATTGTTACGAATTTAACATCGTGTCGGTTATCGCCATGGCGTTGGGGGCGCGGGTTTACTTTGCTGAGGGGTTAGACAAATTGTCGCAAAATATGTTGGAGGTTAAACCAACCATCATGACCGCGGTGCCAAGGTTGTATGACGCGTTGCGCACCCGCGTGTTGGCGCGCGTCGAATTGCAAAAGGGCATGACCAAAAAATTATTGCTAAAAACAATCGAACTGGGCATGAAACGCGCCTTGCGAAAAAAAATGACGTGGCAAGAAAAAATCATTAATTTTTTTCTATCGCTTATCGTGCGGCGCAAATTAAAAAAATCATTCGGTGGGCATTTAAAGGCCTTTATCTCCGGCGGGGCACCATTAAGCCCGGAGGTTGGGGCATTCATCAACGCATTGGGCGTCAGGGTTTTGCAAGGCTATGGCCTGACCGAGGCCTCGATCGCCGCGACGGTCAATTTGCCATTTGACGAGCGAATGGATTCGGTCGGCGTGCCGATTAAAGGCTTGGATATAAAAATTGCGCCCGACGGCGAAATTTTGTTAAAGGGGCCAACCCTGATGAATGGTTATTGGCGCGACCCCAAGGCCACCAAGGAAGCCTTCACCGCTGATGGTTATTTAAAAACCGGCGACATTGGCAAATTGGACAACGGCCATTTATATATCACCGACCGCAAGAAAGATATTATCGTCAACAGCGGCGGCGAAAACATCGCGCCGCAAAAAATTGAAAATGCCTTGCAACTCGAACCGGCGATTCGCCAGGCGATGGTTTATGGCGACAAAAAATCTTACCTGGTTGCGCTGTTGGTGGTGGCCGAGGACGTGTGGCAACAACATGGCAAAAAACCGGACGAATTGAAAAAAATATTGCAGGCCGCGGTCGACCGCACCAACAAAAAATTGGCGCAATTTGAAAAAATCAGAAAATTTACCGTCACGCCGCAGGAATTCACCATCGCCAACGAAATGCTGTCGCCGACCCTCAAACTCCGCCGCCACGCCGTCCTCGAAAAATACAAAAAAGATATCGACGGGTTGTATCGGTAGTGGGGGTTCGCCCGCTTGACCCGCGTGCTTGTGCCACAAAGGGGGGGGGGTAGTGGTATTTTTGCTCAGCCGTTTTCGCAATTTAAATTGGCGAATTTATTGCCCTCAAGCAGCGAAGCGGTAGGGCGAGGTTATTGCCCTCAAGCAGCGAAGCGGTAGGGCGAGGTTATTGCCGATGATAAATATCTTCCAAACGTTCGATGTCGTCCTCGCCCAGGTAACCGCCGGTTTGCACCTCAACCAATTCCAAATTTTCCGTGCCGATGTTTTCCAGGCGGTGAATAAACCCCAGCGGAATGTAAATCGACTGGTTGCGCTGTAAATCAACATCCTTCAACGTGGCCATGGTCTCGCCCAATGTTACGCGCCCCGTGCCCTTAACCACCACCCAATGTTCCGACCGGTGTTTGTGTTTTTGCAACGAAATTTTTGCTTTGGGTTTTAAAAATAATTTTTTGACTTGATAACCATTGTCAATTTTTAACGATTGATAATAACCCCACGGTCGCGTTACCGCGCTGTGGTGGGTGGTAATATCGTGCGGGTGGGCGTTTTTCGCCTTGCCCTGTTGTGTTTTTATATTGGCAACCAGGTTTTTCATCTCGCCCAATTTATCCAAATCGGCAATCAACAAAGCATCCTTAGACGCAATCACCGCCTTGTTATCGACGCCAAGCAGGGCGATGGTCTGCTCCCCCTGGTTAATGACCAGGTTGTTGGTCGATTGTTCCATCACCACCGGCGGGGGGGTGATGCTGTCGGCCTCGTGGCTTTCGTGAACATAATTGTTGTTCTTGTCGCTTTGGTGCAGGCGTTTGATTTCATCGAAACTGCCCAAATCGGACCAACCCCAATCGTCGTTCTTGCCCATGGTGGTAACAAATGTTTTTTTGCTTTTTTCCATAATGGCGTAATCAAACGACAGGGGTTTAATTTTTTCATAATCCGCCGCCAACCAATCGAACGACCAATCATCGTTTGAATCTTTTTTTATGCCGGCAATTGCCGCCGCCACCAATTTATATGTCTCGGGGTGTAGACGTTTATATTCATTTATCACCGTGTCCGCGTGGAACATAAAAATCCCGCTGTTCCATAAATAACCCTTGGCGATATATTTTTTGGCGGTGGCGGCGTCGGGTTTTTCCTTGAAGCTATCAATCGGCAAACAATGAAGCGATTTCCCCAAGTTGCCTTTTTTTATTTTTTTGAATGACGGCAAAATATAACCATAGTTTTTTGACGGCATGCTGGGGTGAATGCCAAATGTAACAATCGCGTCATGCTCAACCCGCAGGGTTTCCACCGCGCAGGTCAATGCGGCGTAAAATGCCGCCGGGTTCGCAATATAATGGTCGCATGGCAAAATCAACATCATGCCATTTTGGTCGTCGCCGTTTTTGGCAACCTGTTGCTGGTGGTAAATGCTGGCCGCCAAAATCGCCGGGCCCGAATCGCGACCCGCTGGTTCCAACAATATGGTGGCGTGGGTGCCCTCGGCACGTAATTGGTCGTGAATAAAAAATTGATGGGCAACCGCCCCGCCGATGGTGCCGGCGCCAACGCAGGTTACATCCCCCAGCAACAAATTGGCCGTTTTGGGCATTTTTTTCAAACGGGCGAGGGTGCCCTGAAACAGGCTTTGGTTTTTTTCCAGCAGGCTTAAAAATTGCTTGGGCTTGGCCTTGCGCGATATTGGCCATAACCGCGACCCGGTGCCACCGCATAACAAAACGGGGTATATCGTTGCCATATCGCTTTTCATGTTATGGTTGGTTTATATAATTGCCTGCCGATTGTCAATCAAGGTCACGGCCATTATGGCGCCATTGCAAATCACGTTGTTAAATAAAATGAAATTTGTTAAGTAAACCAAATGAAGAAAAAAGCGGTTATCACTGGCGTCACTGGTCAAGATGGTTCTTACCTTGCCGAATTGCTCCTTAATAAGGGGTATGAGGTTCATGGTATAAAACGTCGCACCTCGCTGTTTAACACGGCGCGCATCGACCACCTGTTCCATGACGAGCATGAGGGCAAACAGAATTTCCACCTCCACCATGGCGACATGACCGATTCCTCCAGCTTGATTCATATTTTGGCCGAGGTTAAACCCGATGAGATTTATAACCTGGCGGCGCAAAGCCACGTTGCGGTTTCTTTCGAGGAACCCGAATACACCGCCAATTCAGACGGCATGGGGGCATTAAGATTGCTGGAGGCTATCCGCACCCTGAAGCTGGAAAAAACTACCCGTTATTATCAGGCCTCAACCTCTGAACTTTATGGCGGTATTTATAAGGAAGCACAAAGCGAAACCACGCCATTTTACCCGCGCAGTCCCTACGCCGCGGCCAAATTATACGCCTATTGGATAACGGTTAATTATAGGGAGGCCTATGGTATTTTTGCCTGCAACGGCATTTTGTTTAATCACGAATCGCCGGTGCGGGGTGAAACATTTGTGACGCGCAAAATCACCCGCGCTTTGGCGCGAATAAAATTGGGCAAGCAGGCATGCCTCTATCTTGGCAACATGGATTCCCTGCGCGATTGGGGGCATGCCAAGGATTATGTCGAGGCCATGTGGTTGATGTTGCAACAGGATAAGGCCGAGGATTTCGTCATCGCCACCGGCAAGCAATATGCGGTGCGTGAATTTGTCGAACTGGCGGGCAAGGAATTGGGCATGAACATTACCTGGCGCGGCACCGGCACGAACGAAGTGGGTTTGTGCGATGGTAAGGAAATCGTGCGCGTCGACCCAAAATATTTCCGCCCGACCGAGGTTGATACCTTGCTGGGCGATGCCAGCCGCGCCCGCGCCAAATTAAAATGGCAACCAAAAATTTCGTTTGCTGAATTGGTGAAGGAAATGGCCGCGTCTGATTTGGCCGAAGCAAAAAAATTATGAGGATTTTTTTAAGCGGCGGCCGTGGCATGGTGGGGCGCAACAGCCGCGAACACCCATTGGCCAAACAACATGATATTATCGCGCCGGTGCGGCCCGAATTGGATTTGCTCAATTTCGCCGAGGTAAAAAAATCAATGAAGGACGCCAAGCCCGAGGTGGTGGTGCACACCGCCGGCCGGGTCGGTGGTATTATCGCCAACATGAATGCGCAGGGCGATTTTTTAATCGAAAATTTTGAGATGGGAAAAAATTTGGTGATGGCCGCCAAAGAATTGGGCGTGAAAAAATTTATCAACTTGGGCAGTTCCTGTATCTACCCCAAGACCGCGCCAAATCCGTTGAAGGAGGAATCGATGCTCAGCGGTAAATTTGAACCAACCAATGAAGGCTACGGCCTGGCGAAAATGGCGGTGTTGAAACTATGCGAATTTTTATCGGCGCAGGATAAATCGTTGCAATACAAAACCCTTATCCCGCCCAATTTGTTTGGCCGTTATGATAATTTTGACGCGGTGACATCGCATTTTCCGGCCGGCGTGATTAGAAAAATTCACCAGGCGGTGCAGGCAAAAAAAACATCGGTTGAATTATGGGGCGATGGCACGGCGCGGCGCGAATTGATGTCGGCCCATGATTTGGCCGGGGCGATATGGTTCGCGCTTGACCATTTGGCGCAATTGCCGCCGGTGGTGAATGTCGGCGTTAACCACGACATCACCATTTTGGAATATTACCAGGCGGCGGCCGAGGTGATTGGCTTCACGGGCGAATGGCAATTTCTGCTGGACAAGCCGGTGGGCATGAAACAAAAAATTATGGACTCGCAATTTTTTCACCAATTGGGTTTTAAGCCAACCAAATCCTTGCGCGACGGCATCAAGGATTCCTACGATTATTTTTTGACAATATAATTAT
>JASGCL010000039.1:6184-12237 GCA_030054115.1 Hydrotalea sp. | reverse complement strand
AGGGCGAGGGGGCCGGCCTGGGCGGTGTAACTGGTTTTGCCGCCGGCCTCGTGGCCTTGGTAATTGCTACCATCGCCATAATAAATCACATTTTTTAATTCGTGGATATATTTGCAATTGATGTCGGCATGCAAAAAACCATTGTCATATTCCAACGCCACCTGGGGCGCGATAACAATCCCCATGTCGTCTTTGTAATTGCCACCGCTTGCGGCATTGTCAGCCGGTGACAACATTTGGCTTGCACCGCTGGCCGATTGCTGTAAAGCACCCAGCCCGCCCAGGCCTAATAATTGCGTATACCAAGCGGGCTGTGTCTGTGTGCCGCCTGCTTGCGCCTGCTGTGCCGCGTTGGTTACGGCGGTTTGTAATTTTGCCAATTGCGCTAAAAAACCTTGATTGGCATTCATGGCGTTATTTTTATTCTGCGCAACATCTGGCGCGAGCGTCGGGTTTGATGATTTCGCCAATTCTGCGCCAACTTGCCAATATTGAATGCTCAGGTTTTGTTTTTGTTGCAATGCCAGGGTATAATCCAATTGTGCCTGCACGTCCGTTGGGTTGGCGGCGGCGGCTTGCTTGGTGGCAATATCGGTTGACAAGCGGAAAATAGCACCAGCGGTTGCGCCATATAAGATGTCATTATTCCCATTTGGCACAGCACCCAGCGCAACAGCCGAATAGGTCTGGGTGCTGATGTTCCATGGACTGGGCAGGGTATAGCGGACGCCGTTGCCCGATATAGCTGTCAGCGGGTTTTGAAGTAAGGATTTTATTTGCGCGTCGCTCATGGTGCCGGTGTAGGTTGGGTCGGCGGCCTTGATGGTGGCAACCGCCGCCGCAAGTTTTGTATCAAAATCGGCCTGGTCGGCAACATAAATACCCGTGGCCTGCGCCCCATTGTTGCCATTGGTCAACATTGCCGCGGGAATACATGAATTGGTTGGCAAGGTGATATTGCCACCGCCGCTGATATGAAATAACCCATAGGTGCCGTCGCGAACCGTTTCCCCCACCGAATCGGTGAAGTAGGGACAATTATTATTAATAGCAGGCGTGTTGTCATTACCATTTGAATAGGTATAGGCCGCACCACCCGCCACCCGCGTGCCGTTGCTGGCCGCATTGCCGCCGCTTGGCCCTTGCTTGCTGACCGCCAGGTCGGAAATACTAACCCCCACCCCGACGCCAATTTTTAATCCCCAATTATTGGCTTTATCCAATTGAAAACGATAACTGGGGGTCAGGGTAATCACGTGAAAACCCGCGTCGTAATTATAGGTGCCGGCTGAATTGGCTTGCTCCGCCCCCGACGCGCTCGACCATTTTTGGGCAAAACCCAAATAATCGGCCGACAGCCCCCAGCCAGACGAATGAACATAACCCAACGACGCCCCGTAACCAAGGCCGCCATTTTTCGTTGCGTTGGTGGTGCCACCATCACCGCGATTCCACGTGCCGGGCAAATTAAAAACATAACCAACATTGCCGGTAAGTGTAATTTTACCGCGAATGGTATCAGCCAACAACGTGCCACCGCCACCGCCGCCGCCGCCGATGGCTTGATTGGCCGTGGTGTCTTCCTGCGCCATGGCAAGGGGCGGCGGAATAATGGCCAAGTTCGCGGCAAATACCGATAAGGCGATGCGCGCCATGGTCTTGCCCGCGCCATGGTTATGGGCGACCCATGACCCGGCCACTGGCGGCAAGGCCCAATTTTTTGTGGTTGGCGGTGTAACCCGGCGGGCGTTCACCCGCGCGGCACCGACCCGCGATGTTTTATTTTTTTTCCAATGATTCATAACAACAACTAACTTTTATGCCATCATTATGCTGGCGGCCGAGATGACCCAATCGCCACACACAATAATACACCCTAAAATGTCCCCCTTTTTCAGTCTTGATTCTTGCCCACGCAGACAAACGCGGGATTTTTTCAATCCTTGGTTGCTTTGCCGCTTGATTTAAACATCTAAGCGTTGAATTATTTATTCTTTATTAAATTTATTCATTTATGCAATAGCGTTATATGGTTTTTGGCTGAAAATGTCAAGCAAAATATGACTCTTTTTTAGCATTATTTTCTTGATAGTAGCTTTTTTACAAAAATATATTCCTTCATAATATATTATTTTTTTATCACCATAAGAAAAAATAATAATAACTCAATATTATTTTTAGAATATGACTCCCTACAGCTATATATTTCTTTTTTAAAAATAATTTAGGTTTATATTTTTAATACAACTTTTTATTTTCTATCCAAAAAATAACAACTTGTTCGCCGCGCCCTCCTTGCCTGCTGGTTGTGCCCGCGCACCGCAAACCCGCATGATATAAAAATGTCTTACAGCGATAATAAAGATAGTTTTTTTATAAATCGGCATTATGCAATATATAAATCTTGCTTTCTGACTGATAAAAAAACTATCAATCTTGTAATCGCGGTTAATTCAAAAAGTTATTTTGGATGATTTTATATTATAAACATCTTGTCCGCCGATGGGGTTCTAGCTCACGGATATTATTGTAAGGTAATTAACCGCATGGCCTTACGCCTTACCTTACCCTTCCCTAAGTTATTGGGATATTACACAATGAAAAATTATTGCGCCTGCAATAATTTTTAAGCAATTTATACGAGGAGTTTTGTATTATGAAAAAAAGCTTAAAGAAAAAAATATTATTATCAGTCGCGGCAACCGCCTTATTGTTGGTTGGCACCATGGGTGGCCAAGCCCACGCCCAGGATGGTTCTAACCATAACGCCAACCTGTTGGTCGATGTTATCGGCGGCAAGCTATTGATTAAGGCGAATGTTGGCTATGCTTATAATTTTGCCAATAATTGGGATCAGCTGACGGCCAACAAAGAAAGCTTTAACAGAGCCGCCGCCAGTAGCACCTTAGGTTACGGGGCAACCGTTGGCTATACCCATTGGACAGGGTTCGGCATGGCGGTTGATTATTTAGGGTTTGACCATAAATGGAGTGCCGCCGCCGCCGATGGTAACCAATATGAAAGCCTTGACCGGTATAATGTTGTTACCTTTGTCCCGAGCTATGATTTACGGCTTGGCACGCTTGGCATCCGCGCCGGGCTTGGCCTTGGCTTCAGTGTGACCAGCAAGAAATGGAATTCTGCCGCGGTCGACACGCAGGAAGGGGCCGCCGCCGTGGTCGGTGCATTAACCGGCAAGGCAACCAGCAACTCCGACTTCATCCTCGCGCCCGAGGTAACAATCGAATATGACAATGGATTGTTGCACCTCGACCTCAACGCGCGTTACATGCACGAACTGAAGGACGTGAGTTACACCGCAAGTGGTGACGACGGGCAATCGTCCGGCAATCAAAATGTTTCCTACACCGCGAAATCTGGCCCACTGGCCATGTTTGTCGGTGCGGGCTTGGGTTTAAACTTCTAGGGTAAAACTTCTAGGATTTTTTTCCTCGCGTTTTTAGAACCAAAAAAACCAAGGGGAAAAAGGCGGTTAGCAATAACCGCCTTTTTTTTTGTCGCTATGGCCGCCTTTCCTTTTGGCTCAATCGGTGAAGCTATGCCACAAGCTAGCTGTTACCATCAGGGTTGTTGTGCGCTCCTTTGATGTTGAAGGGCGTTGAGGTTATCGGAAAAATATTAACTTCATTACTATTTTTTTTTAAGGAGTAAAATAATGATACGCACAACAACAAAAACAATCTTACTTTCCATGGCATTATTGGCGTCAGCGGGCGCATTAAATATCGCAACCAGCACACCAGCCAAGGCCGAGGGTTACAATAGTAATTTATTGCTAAATTACGTCGGCGGCAAATTCGAACTAAGCGGCTCGGTCGGTTATATTTATAGTTTCGCTAGCAATTGGGTGCGGGCGCAGGACGGCCAGGACAGCACCGACAAATCGACGGCCGCCAGCAGTTTTGGTTATGGTGGTAGCCTGGGTTACATCCACCGTTCGGGTTGGGGCCTAACGACCGATTATTTGCGGTTTGAGCATAAATGGCTCAGCGCGACCACCGACGGCAACAATTATGATTATAAGGAAGCTTATAATATCATTACCTTCACCCCCAGTTACCGCTTGAACCTTGACAGCTTTAACCATTTGGGGTTGCGGGTTGGCCTTGGGCTGGGGTTCAATGTTGCCACCAAAGATTGGTCGCCAACCGAATCATCCAACGGCGGCACGAGTGGTTCGGCCAAGGGGACCGGCGGGTTTATCTTCGCGCCGGAGGTTGCATTGGAATATGATTACAGCCTGTTGCATATCGACATAAAGGCGCGTTACCTGCACCAGGTGGCCGACATGAGTTACAACAGCACCACCGACCACGAAAATAGCAAGTCAGGGGAGCCCGCGCCGAGAAGCACCCTTACCTACACCGCGCGGTCTGGGCCATTGGCGGTGTTTGTCGGCGGCAGCTTGGGTATGAACTTCTAAAGGTTGATTGTCATTGCATGGGCAACGGTGGCGGGGGCGGGGGCGTTTTTAAAAATATATTCGTTAATAATATATTGCTTTAAGGCAATAGTTATAAAAATTTAAAAACCAAGCCAGCCGCCACCAGCAGGCCAAGGCCGATGCGCCACCAAGCAAACAAGGCCAAGCCATGTTGTTGCAAATAACCGACCAGCCATTTTACCGCAATCACCGCGGTGATAAAGGAAACAACGAAGCCGCATGCCAACACGCCAATATCGTTGCCGGCCAACATATCCGTGCCATGTTTTAATAATGTAAACCCCGAGGCCGCCGCTAACGTGCCCACCCCCAACAAAAATGAAAATTCAATCGCTGACGCCAACGATAAACCGACAAACATGCCGCCCAACATTGTGGCCAAACTGCGGCTGACGCCAGGCCACATCGCCAAACATTGCACCAGACCAATCACCAATGCCTGCCGCCAGGTGATGTTTTCAATCTTACCCTTTTTCTGGTTATAACCGCGCGGCAGTAACAAAATAACCAAACCGCCCACTAGCCACGCCACCACCACCGGCCACAGGCCGAACAGGAATTCCTCTATCTGTTTATCGAACAGGACGCCCAGCACCGCCGCCGGCAAAAATGCCACCAGCAAATTTTTTAATAATGCCAAGCCGTTTTTATCGCGCCTAAACAAGCCGGCCAATAATTGCAAAAACCTGTCTTTATACAAAAACAACACGGCAAAAATCGCCCCACCCTGAATGGCAATAATATAGGCGTGATTAACCGCCGTGTCGGCCAAACCCAAAAGTCGCGCCGCAAGAATAAGATGCGCGGTCGAGCTGACGGGCAGGTATTCGGTAACCCCCTCGACCATGCCCAATATAATTGATTGAAAATAATTCATCGCGCAATTTCTATAGCAGTATTTTGTTTTTTGAACAATATAGCGGTAACGCGCAGGCGGCAGAAAATAATGTCTTGAATTGCTAAGTAAAAAACACTATAAATGGGTTATATAGCGACTCTACAACATAAAAAATAATCGATGGTGACATTACCACCTTGCTTTGTTTTTTAACCTTTAAAAAAACTTGAACAGAAAGTAACAATTATGAAAAAAACATTATTATTGTCAGCGATAATTTTGTTGGCCACCGGTTGTGCCAGCAACTTAACATCAAAACAACAAGCCGTCAAAGCTTGCAACGACGACCCAACCCTTAAACAATATTCGGCGGACAGCAAAAAAGGTTTGCCACCATATAATTGCGCCAGCTTGCGCCAAGGGCAAAAATTGAAAAACGAAGTCGACACCACCAAAAAGGTGCCGCTCGGTAGCTAAAAAAAATAAAAGGCGATAAAATATCAGAACAAGATTTTTTTATCACTTACCATTTTAAAAAAACCCACGCGCAAGTTTTTTGCGTCGTGGGTTTTTTTTTAGGTTTTTTTTTATCGCCTTCCCGCCCATTACATTTTTATGGCGTTCCCGATTGGATTCGAACCAACGGCCCGCGCATAGGCGTAAGCCTATCGCCAAACAAATGCTAAAAAATAAGTTTTCTGCCACTTATTGGTTTTTATGGCGTTCCCGATTGGATTCGAACCAACGGCC
>JASGCL010000039.1:0-6084 GCA_030054115.1 Hydrotalea sp. | reverse complement strand
TTTCTGCCACTTATTGGTTTTTATGGCGTTCCCGATTGGATTCGAACCAACGGCCCGCGCATAGGCGTAAGCCTATCGCCAAACAAATGCTAAAAAATAAGTTTTCTGCCACTTATTGGTTTTTATGGCGTTCCCGATTGGATTCGAACCAACGGCCTTAGGATTAGGAATCCTACGCTCTATCCAGCTGAGCTACGGGAACATATAATTCGATGATACAATGTCCTAATGGCTAGGTTCTAACGGCTAGCGATAATCAAAGCAACCAGCTTAATCGTTGCTGTCAACCAAATGGTTGGGTTTCATATCGGCCGACAGGGCAATAACCCCCGACCGCACCAATTCAACCTTGGTCTCACCCGCCTTATCCACCTTGCTCATATCATGCACCCATTTGCAAAATTGTTCGACCTCCGGCGCATTGCCGCTGTAACAAAACATCACGCCACCGGCCGATTTTTTTATCACCACCGCACCCTTTTTTTCCACCTGGGAAATTATTTTTGCCAGGTTGCTGTTTTTGCCCAGCAACAGCTTGACCATCGCCATCTCGCCCGATAAAAAATTACCATCGGTGGTTAAATCATGCACATCATGCACCGGTATCAACCTAGCCAATTGGCTTTTAATCTGGCGAATGGTTTTTTCGGTGCCCGATGTCACCAAGGTAATGCGCGACAGGTGGTGATGTTGCCCGACGGCCGACACGGTCAGGCTTTCGATATTATAACCCCGCCCCGAAAACAACCCAACGACCCGCGCCAACACCCCAGGTTCGTTATCGACCATCACCGCCAGGGTGTGAAACCGCGTTTTATCCGGCGTGCCGGCAAGCTCGTACACCGATGCCGGCGCGTCGTCTGATTTATTTTTTTTCTGTTGTGCCATGATTCTTTTCCTTATTTTTTTATCTTGCTTACACCAATGTCCGCCCGGCCTTATCAATAATTTTATCGCTGGCCTCTTGCCCGCCGGTTACCGGCCCCAACAACATTTCATTATGCGGCTTGCCCGACGGAATCATCGGGTAACAATTTTCCATCGGGTCGATGCAGACATCGACCATCACCGGTCCGTTATGCGCCAGCATCTTGTCTATCGTTGCGTCGATATCCTTCGGGCTTTGCACGCGCAGGCCCAACCAGCCAAAACTTTCGGCCAATTTTACAAAATCGGGAAGGGAGTCAGAATAACTTTCCGAATAACGGCCGCCGTGCAATAATTCTTGCCACTGCCGCACCATGCCAAGGTATTCATTGTTGAGAATAAAAACCTTCACCGGCAATCGGTATTGCTTGGCGGTCGCCATTTCCTGCACATTCATCAATATCGACCCCTCACCGGCGACATCTATCACCAATTTGTCGGGGTTGCCCAATTGCGCGCCAATCGCCGCCGGCAGACCATAGCCCATGGTGCCCAACCCGCCCGACGTAAGCCAGCGGTTGGGTTTATCAAACCCGATATATTGCGCGGCCCACATTTGGTGCTGGCCGACCTCGGTCGAAATAATATAATCGCGTGATTTTATCTTGGCCTGCAAACGCTCCAGCGCATATTGCGGCTTGATAACCTCGTCGCTGTTTTTATAGGCCAGGCATTTTTTACCGCGCCACGCCGTTATTTCCGCCCACCAATTTTTTAAATCGGCGGGTTTTTCTTTTTTGGCTAGCTCCTGAAATTCATCGCGCAGGGCGGCCAGGGCGGCCTCGCAATCGGCGAGGATGCTGACATCGACCTCTATCGTTTTGTTAAAGCTACTGCGGTCGATATCGATATGAATTTTTTTGCTGTCGGGTGAAAAAGCATCCAACCGACCGGTGATGCGGTCGTCGAACCTTGCGCCGACGCACAACATAACATCGCAATCGTGCATTGCCCAATTGGCCTCGTATGTGCCGTGCATGCCGAGCATGCCCAAGAAATTTTTATCGGTCGCGGGAAAGGCACCAAGCCCCATCAGCGTCAGGGTTATCGGCATGTTGGTCATGGCGATGATTTCTTTCAACAGATTGGAACAATGGCCACCCGAATTGATAAGCCCGCCGCCGCCGTAAATTATTGGTTTTTTAGCGCGCCACAACATGGTTGCGGCCTGTTTAATTTTTGCCCTATCGGGTTGGGTTTGCGGCTGGTATGTCGGGTGCGGCTTGTCCTTAAAACTTTTGTAATCGGTGGTGGCAAATTGCACGTCCTTGGGAATATCAATTAACACCGGCCCGGGGCGACCGCTGGTGGCGACATAAAATGCCTGGTGAATAATACGCGATAAATCGTCAACCTTGCGCACCAAATAATTATGCTTGGTGCAGGGCCGGGTGATGCCGGTGGTGTCGCATTCTTGGAAGGCATCGGTGCCAATTAAATGACTGGCGACCTGCCCCGAAATACAAATCAGCGGGATAGAATCCATCAAGGCATCGGTCAGGCCGGTGATGGCGTTGGTCGCCCCGGGCCCCGATGTTACCAACACCACCCCGGGTTTGCCGGTGGCGCGGGCGTAACCCTCCGCCGCGTGGGCGGCCCCGCCCTCCTGCCGCACCAGAATATGGCGGATATGGTTTTGTTGGAACAGCTCGTCATAAATCGGCAATACCGCGCCACCCGGGTAACCAAAAATCGTGTCGACCCCTTGCTCCTTCAGGGCCTGTAATAAAATTTGCGCACCGTTCAATTGGGTCGATTGGGTCATTTTGTTGGGGTATTATTTGGGCTTTATTTATGGGCTTTATTCGAAAAAAAGTGATACTAGCAACCCCCAAACATGTCAAGAATGCATGTTGTAAAATCTATTGCCTATATAACATATTATTTGCTAGTTATAATATTGCACCGGGTTGTTGCGCAAGGTCGGTAATTGATTTTGGCTGTCTTTTATGGCATAGTCGTTTGATGTTGTTTTTTAGCAAATTTTTTCAACCTGTCATTATTTTCCGCCATGCCCCCCATCATGCCCCAAATTATCACATTGCTTAAAATTCTCCGCCCGCACCAGTGGATAAAAAACCTTCTTGTGTTTGTGCCGCTTATCGCGAATCGCGACCTGTTTACCCCATCCTTGGTGATGCAAAGCCTGTTGGTGTTTGTGATATTTTGCCTTGGCGCGTCGAGCGTTTATATCGTCAACGACCTGCTGGATATTAAAAACGACCGCAAGCACCCGACCAAAAAATTTCGCCCGATTCCCGCCGGTAAAATATCAATACCGCTGGCTGTTATCATCGCCGTCCTTTTGCTGGCGGGCGGGGTATTTTTGTCAATATGGTTTTTTAATAATATCTTGGGCCTGCTGTTGCTGGGGTATTTTTTATTATCCTTGAGTTATTCGCTGTGGCTTAAAAAAATAGCCATCATCGATATTATTATCTTGTCATTGTTTTATTTGTGGCGCGTCATGATGGGCGGGGTGGCGTTAGACATCACCATTACCTTTTGGTTGGTTATATTCACGCTGTTTTTATTTTTTAGCCTGTCTTGCGTCAAACGCTACATCGAAATCTATCGCGCCAAAAATGTCGCGGCCTATAAAAATATCCAAGGCCGTGGTTACAGCGCGGGCGACGATATTTTTATCATGCTGATGGGCATGGCATCGTCATTCGCGGCGGTGGTTATTTTGTGCCTTTATTTTCATGAAAATGCCTCTTATCATTTTGCCTACGCCTATATTATTATCCTGTTGCTGTGGTTGAATCGCCTGTGGTTCCTCAGCCACAAAAACTTGGTGCATGACGACCCGTTGGTTTTCGCGGTTAAGGACAAATGGTCGCTGTTGATGTTTTTATTGATGGGGATTTTGGTCGTCATCGACATGAAAATCGCGGGTTAATTCAGGCTTTACAGGGGCCATGTAAATTGATAATACTGAAAAATGATGAAAGATTTCTTAACCCGTATCGGTCTGCGCAAGAAAAAGAAAAGCGCGCTTCAATCCTTTTGCGATTGCGTCTGTGGTTGCCTCCGTTGCTGGGGGCGCGCCGTTGTTGACCATGGTTTGGTTTATGGTATTGGCTTGGGCATTGGTTTCGCCATGTATGCCGCCAGCATGTATTGGTTTTATGCGCAGGGCCAGGATATTTTATTTTACCGCGGCATTGTATTGATGTTAATCGACGCGGTGGTTTTCTTTGCGGTTGTTTATGGGCTGTGCGTCTTGGTTTCAAAAAAAATCTTGCCGAGCTTAAAAAATAAAAATCGGTTTAAGGGTTGCCTTGCCCATTACGCCGGCCTTGTCAAAACACAGGTTCTAGGGCTTACCCTTGCCGGTTTATTTTTTAACCTGGCGTTTCACGGCACGGTGACCACCAGCCTTGACCGCGCGATAAGCGTCTTCTTGCTCGGCTATAGTTACAAAATTGATAGGCCGTTTACCACCGACGATTGGAAAAACGAATTTCAACAGGTTTATGTAAAAAAATATGGTGCCATCGAACGGCGCGTTGCCGAACAATTGGCCAGCGGTAATATTGAAAAAACGCCCGATGGCAAAATGGTCTTAACCGCCAAGGGCAAAAAAACCGTCGCCAGCTGGCTGGTTTTCAATCGCATCCTGAACGTGAACAACCGTTTCGTCAGCCCCGATGTTATTGGGAAGTAGGTTATTGCTCCTAGTGTAGTGCTACTTGTTGCCCTAACACTCCGGCAGGGCGACCGAGACCTTGGTGGCGAGGCCGCCCTCCGAGGTTTCTTTATATTTATGCATCATGTCCTTGCCGGTTTCCATCATGGTTTCAATCACCTTATCCAAACTTACCAAATGGGTGCCATCGCCATGCAGGGCGAGGCGCGAGGCATTAATCGCCTTGACCGCGCCCATCGTGTTGCGTTCGATGCAAGGCACCTGAACCAACCCCTTAATCGGGTCGCAAGTCAGCCCGAGGTTATGTTCCATGCCAATTTCGGCGGCGTTTTCGACCTGCTCCACCGTGCCGCCCATCGCCGCGGTTAATGCGCCGGCCGCCATGGAACATGCCACCCCGACCTCCCCCTGGCAACCAACCTCGGCCGCCGAAATCGACGCATTTTTTTTATACAACATGCCAATCGCCGCCGCGGTCAACATAAATACACGCAGGTTTTTTACGTCCTTGCCTCCCGGCACAAACCGATTGTAATAGGCCATGACCGCCGGAATAACCCCAGCCGCACCATTGGTCGGGGCGGTAACAACGCGGCCACCGGCGGCGTTTTCTTCATTCACCGCCAGGGCAAAGACATTAACCCAATCGAGGGTTTTCATCGGCACCTCATCCAGCGAGATATTGCCCAGCTTCATTTTTATTTCCGCGGTCGACTTGGCTAGGTTGTTGGCAATTTGCTTGGCGCGGCGGCGGATATTAAGCCCGCCGGGCAGAATCCCTTCCTCGGTCATGCCACGCTCGATGCAGGCCTGCATCACGCCCCAAATTTTATCAATGCCGGATTCGATTTCTTCCTTTTTGCGCCACGTCAATTCATTTTCCATCAGCAATTCGGCAATCGTCATGTTTTTCTTTTTCGCCAGTGCCAACAACTCCTCCGCATTGTTAAACATGTTGGGCACGGTGAGGTTGGCCGATGCCGCCTGGTTACTGCTCCCCCTGTCAAATTCCTCGTCGCTCAACACGAAACCGCCGCCGATGGAATAATAGGTGTCTTGAAAAATCACCTTGCCCGATTTGTCGCTGGCAATAAATTCCATGGTGTTGGAATGTTTTTCTTTAAATTCACCGAAGCGAAAATCGAGGTGCTTTTCATAAATAAAATCAATAACATGACCGCCGCCACCATTAGCCGCCAAATTTAATTTTTTGCTGGTTTTCAACTGGTCGATTTTTTCCTCAACCAAGTTGGGGTCGGTGGCGTCGGGCGTTTCCCCCATCAGGCCCAGCACAATCGCCCGGTCAGTGGCGTGCCCCAAGCCGGTCAGGGCGAGCGAGCCATAGAGCTTCACCGTGAGCTCGTTCACATCGGCCAATTTTTTTTGCGTTACCAAATCGGTGACGAAACGTTTGGCGGCGATCATGGGCCCGACGGTGTGCGAACTCGACGGCCCAATGCCAATTTTAAAAAGGTCAAAAACAGATAGGTGCATTGCTTCACCAT
>JASGCL010000038.1 GCA_030054115.1 Hydrotalea sp. | reverse complement strand
CCTGCGACCGCGAGGAAAAATACGCCGCCATCGCCAACCTGCGCTTGCAGGAATTAACAAATATAGCGATAAATATGGAATTAAGGGTTCATTAACTAATTGCAGGAAGCAAAGAGGTACAAAAAATGACAAAGATGTTAAATGACATATTGAAAGCAAGGTTGCAAAAAATTATTAGCGAAAACGCTAATAATTTTCCAGCATTGCCACGAAAAAAGTTAGAAGAACGTCAGATGTCCTATGCTTTTGTTATTTATTCGGTGCAAAAAATTTTAGACTTAAGCACTCAAGAGGCTATGAGATGCATAACTGACGGCGGAGGAGATAAAGGGATTGATGCAATATACGTAGATGAGGAAAGCGAATCTGTTCATTTTTTTTCTAATAAATTTCATCAAAATGCAACGGAGAAGATGTTTCCGGAAAATGATCTTACATTGTTGAATAATAGTATTAGAATAATAATGCGACAAGAAAGCCCCGCCGCTTTTTGTAAATTATTTAATCAAGCCAATGCACTATTAAAAGAAAAAATAAACGAAATCAGTGCTCTGATTGGTAAAAGCCATGATATATTCGTCAATATCTATACGGTTGTTAATAGCAATAGGGATGATGTTATAAAGGACGATTGGCGTAGTTTGAATTATACAAATTATCAGTATTGCCCTTATGGGTTGCCGACCTTAATGAGTGAGGAAGATGAATCATTGCCTATTACTTATTCAATTAATTCTGATGATGAAAAATTATATAAAAAAGAAATAAGCAATCCAGATATGCAAGCGTACTTTTTAAGCTTGCCGGCGATAGAACTTGCGAAATTATATGAGCAAGAAAAAGAAAAAATGCTAGCAAATAATATCAGATATTATTTAGGAAAAACAAAAATAAATAAAAAAATCAAACAAGCAATAGAAAAAGATGATAATAAAAGTCTTTTTTGGGCATGCAACAATGGTATTTGCATAATCTGCAAAATTGTTAGCTCAACGCCGGACAGCAATCATAAAAATAAAATAAAATTGGTTAACCCAAAAATTATTAATGGGGGGCAGACCACAAATGCCATTTATGAAGAATATAAGAATAACCCTGAGAAATTAAAAGGCATCTCTGTCCCCGTCAGAATTTATCAAACCAGTGATGATGATATAATAGCTAAGATTACCGAAGGATTAAATAGTCAAAATAATATATTTTCTCGTGATGTAAAATCTTATAATCCAATACAAAAACAAGTTGTTGAGTTCTTTAAGCAAAAAAATATCAATCTATCAGTAAAAAGAAAAGAAAAATTTGATAATGATAATACCACAATATCAAATGAAGTGGTTTTTCAATCTTATATTGCTCTATATGAAGGCAGGCCATCAGAAGCCAAATCCAGCAAATCAAAAATATTTGAAAACGATTTTGATGGGGTGTTTGATGGAAGTAAACTAAATATACATTTAGAGTTTTATAGAAGTTATGAATTGTATAAGATTGTTGAGGATAAGGAGAGCCAACTAAAGAAACAATCGACCAATAATTTTATTCAACATGCGGATTTTGCATTGATTTATTCAATGGGAAGAATTGACCCAGCAGTGAAAGATGCCACTATTGAATTTAAAAATATTCAAGATTTATATAATAAATCTTTAAAAATTATTAAAAATATTGTTAAAGAACAGAAAAAAAAGCTAAAAGGAAACTATTCTCATAATAATTTATTTAAATCTAATGAGATTAAAAATTTGATTGATAAGAAAATAAAATAAAAAATAAAACATGAAATCGGTCATTGTGGTTTTTGATGGTAGCAATCGGCAAGACGACCTGGCGCGCGCCATTCTTGCCGCCACTGGTCAGGCCGCCATTTTTCAACCGGCATCGGAAACCGCCCTGCCGCCGAAAACCGATTTTGTTTTTTTGCCCGGCGGTTTTTCCTACGGCGATTATTTGCGGTCGGGGGCGATGGCCGCCAAAACCCCCATCATGCGCGCCGTGAAACAATTTGCCGGTGGCGGCGGACGTGTGTTGGGTATTTGCAATGGGTTCCAGGTCTTGTGCGAATCGGGGCTCCTCCCCGGGCTCCTCCGCCCCAATGCCCATGGCCAATTTATCTGCCGCTGGCAAAAACTGAAACCCGAATCAAATTTTATAAAACTTTTTGGCGCATCGTCTGTTACCCTGCCCATCGCCCATGGCGACGGCAATTTTCAAACCACCGACGACGATGTAAAAAAATTGCAAGACAGCGGCCAAATCCTTGCCTATTACGACGGCAACCCCAATGGTTCGGCGGGCGATATCGCCGGTGTGTGCAATGAAACGAAAAATGTTTTTGGCATGATGCCCCACCCGGAAAATTATATCGCCGATTTTCAAAACCCAAATCCCGCCGCGCCAACCAACCCCAACCAAGCAAAAGACGGCCTGGCGTTTTTTAAGAATTTTTTTTCTTAATGGGCTTCGCGGGTTTTTTCTTGCCGCCCGCCGCGTCGCCGCGCCACAATAACGGCGTCAGCAACAACAACATTATCATCAACGGAAACATCGGTTGAATATAACGCGCCTCATAAACCGCGACCAAGGCCAGGGTCAGCAAATACCCCTGCGCCGCCACCGCCAACAGGCACGGCAATAACAACCGCGCCGCCCGCGCCGATAATTCGCCGCCAAATAATCGCCGTAAAAACACCACCGCAAAATAACCAATGTAACCCCATGACAACACAAACCCCAAGGTCCATAAAATCGTGTAACCAAACCGCGCCGCCGTCAACCACGGCAACATGGTGGGCGTGGCCGTTGTGTAATTGCCGTTGGGCAGGGCCTGCGCCACGTCATAGGCCTCAGCAACATGTTGTCGCTCGGTGGGTGAAAATTCATTCCGCTTGCGAAGCTGTTCATAATTTTCACCGCCAGTCATTTTTAACACATTGCCAAGAACCGTGTCGCGGTAACCAATGAAACGCACAATGTCGTGAAAACTTAATTGATGGGTCGCGGCCGCCGCCAACAATGTTTTTTTGTAAAAGGCAATGAAGTCCGCGTAATCGTGGTTAATCGATTGTTCCTTGTTATAAATTAACGTCGCCATCACCTTGGTCAGGACATTTTGATAATGGTCGTCCTTGGCAAATAAAAAATCATAACCATGGAACGACGCATTGACGTAATTGCAAGCAAACAATTTCAACGCCGGCCATTTGTTGGCCATGAACACCGCGCGGGTATATTGGTTTTGCGCTGGCTCATCAAGATAGGGGTCGAGCTTCACCTCACGCGCCGGTTTTAAAAAACGCACGCGGTCGGCGTCAGAAAAAACATCGGCCTGCAAAAACCCATTGCCCCACCATCCCTGTTCGCCCCAAATAACATAATTCACCGCCAAACGTTGATAGGCCGCGGTCACGCAATAACGCGCCGGCAAACCATCAACCAACGCCCGTTCGTCGCGGTATTTGTTTTCATAAAACCGCCACACGCGGTCAAAATAACTGCCGGCTGGAAATGGGTTGGTGTGCGCCACGCTTGCCAACATATTGGCGTTACCATACAGCAACGACGCCGAAAGGCTCTGCGGTTGGCGGTTCAGCCAGCGGTCGAATATTTTTTGCGTCAGGTTAAAGCCGACAATAATCAACAGTGGGTAAAGCAACAGCGGGTAAAGTAATTTTTTGCCTTCGCGGTAACGCCACCCAAACACCATGATGTAAAAAATTGGCAACAACATGATAAACGGCAACCCCGCTGGCCGAAACAGCAACGACGCGCCAATTGCCCAGCCAACCCGTTGCCACGATTTCACGTCGCGCGGCGCCAGCCACAGGTCGATAAGCATCGCCGTAATCAAGATAACGAACGAACAGAATATCGAATCGCTTAATAAAATATAATGCAGGTATTGCGTGTCCCAATTGCCGGCCACCAAAACAACCAACAGCAACACCAACCAATTATATTTCTTGCCGTGGCCAAGTTTGGCCAATAATTTGGCGAAGCGGTTGGCCAACAACCAAAGAGCCCAGAAAAAAAACGGCAGTTGGATAATTTTAACCGCCGCGTAATTTTGAAAAACCAGGGCGACAAATTTTAACACCACGCCAAACCCCAATGTCCGCCCCGGGTGAAATATCAGGTAGGTAATGGTGTCGCCCATGCCGACCGCATCCTCGGGGAATGAAACGGCCAACAGCAAAAACAACCCATAAACCAGCAAAAACCCATAGGAAAAAAACATCCACCTATCGTCGCGGTATAGTCGCCGTGCGCCGGCCATGGTATTATGCCAGCGGCCACGCAAGCCCGCGCCAAATGATTTTTTTGTTTTTAAAGTGCTTTTCATGTTCTTATGGTTTTGTCGGTCAGCGGTCATTGTTCTCGGCGTAGGATTTTATAACAGAACGCGATGTATAACCTTAAATAGCCTCCACCATAGCCCCATCATATTTGCGCTTACCGCCATCCCCCCCGCATAAAATAATTGCAGGCCTAAGTCAATAATCAAGCTTGCCCTCAAGCAGCGAAGCGATAGGGCTAATTATATTGACCTTCCACCTTGTAATGCCCCATGACATTTGATAATCACTTTAAAGTAACTTTTTGCCCTATTTCATGCCGACCCATCTTTCTGAAGCCGATGTTTTTTCTGTCGCCGCCGGTTATGGGTTGCGCGCCGATGAAACAAAAAAATTGGTGGCGGCGCAATTATGTCGCCACAAACGCCCGCCCACCATCACCGAAATTGCGGTTACCGGCGCATTATGGTCGGAACATTGTTCTTACAAATCCAGCAAGCTTCATATCAAAAAACTCCATTTTGCCGAACCCTGGGTCATCACCGCGACCGGTGAAAATGCCGGCGCGATAGACATCGGCGATGGTGACGCGGTGATTTTTAAAATGGAAAGCCACAACCACCCCAGTTACCTCGAACCATTCAACGGCGCGGCGACTGGCGTTGGCGGTATCCTGCGCGATATTTTTACCATGGGGGCGAAACCAATCGCCAATGTCAACGCCCTGCGGTTTGGCGATATCGACGACAAAAAATTTGGCCAGAAAATGAAAAACCTGGTGCTGGGGGTAACGCGCGGCATCAGCCATTATGGCAATTGCGTCGGCGTGCCAATGGTGACCGGCGAAACCGAATTCTTGCCCTGTTACAACGGCAATATATTGGTCAATGCCATGACGGTGGGCTTGGTGCGTAAAAATGCCATGGCATCGGCCGTGGCGCGCGGGGTTGGCAATTGGGTGGTGTATTTGGGTAGCAAAACCGGCAGAGACGGGGTTAAGGGCGCGGTGATGGCCAGCCAAGAATTCGCCGGCGACGACGATACGTCGGGCAAACCGGCGGTCCAGGTCGGCGACCCATTTGCCGAAAAATTATTGATGGATTTATGCTTGCAACTTATCGCCGACAAAAAATTTATCGCTATCCAAGACATGGGGGCGGCCGGGTTGTCGTCGTCGTCGGCCGAAATGGCGGATAAGGGCGGGGTCGGCATCACGCTGGAATTGGATGAAGTGCCAATGCGCGAGGCCGATATGAAACCCGAGGATATCATGCTGTCGGAAAGCCAGGAACGAATGTTGGCGGTCATCGACCCAGATAATTTTGACGCTATCAAAAACATATTTTCGCAACATCATTTGGATTGCAAAAAAATTGGCGAGGTCGTGGCCGGCAACAATTTGGTGTTGCGCATGAACGACGAGGAGGTTGCCAACCTTGAAACCAATTTATTGGTGGGGGAGGCACCGCTTTACGACCGACCACAAAGCAAACTGCCCGCGCCGCTATTGCTTAGCCCATCGGAAGATAATGAAAGCAACGCCGCGCCAGAAAAAAACTTGGCAACATATCTTGAAAAATATTTCGCCTCGCCGTTTGGTGCGGACAAATCATTCATCTACCAACAATATGACAGGTTGGTGCAGGGCAACACGATATTAACCAGCGGCGAGGCCTCGGCCGGTGTGATAAAAATCCCCAGCATCGACGACGACAAGCCGCAACAAAAGGCACTTGCCATATCGTCGCACGGTGACCCATTGCTGTGCCAAGCCGACCCAGCAGTTGGCGGGCGCGCGATTATTTTGGAAACCTACCGCAAACTTTGCGCGGTGGGGGCGCGGCCATTGGCCTACACCAACAATCTTAATTTTGGCAACCCGGAGGACCCGGCCATCATGGCGGCCTTCGCCACTATTTTGCAAGCGATGGGCGATGTATCGCGCTTATTACATTTCCCGACCATCTCGGGCAATGTCTCGCTCTACAACCAAACGGCGGGTAAGGATATTTATCACACGCCGGTCATCGGCGGGGTGGGGGTGATAGCCGATTATAAAAACGCCATGGGTTATATTTTGCCGCACGCACCACAAAATTTATGGTTAATTGGCGATGGCGCGCAAACCAACCTTGGCGGCAGTCGTTATTTATTTTTAACGCGCGGCGAAAATAAATTTGCCCCACCGGCGGAATTGTTTGACGCCACCAGCGAAAAAACCCACGGCGATTTTGTGCAACAAATCATCACCGCCAACATGGTAACGGCCTGCAAAGCAATTGGCGGCGGCGGGTTATTGATTGACGCCATCACCATGGCGCGCGCACATGCCATGACATTGCAATTGGCAAGCAATGACCTATCGCCCAGCCAGCTGTTCGGCATCGGCGGGGCGCGTTACATCATCGCCACCAACCAAGGCGACAACAGCGTTGAACAACGCGCCAATTCCGCCAACATTCCCATCGCAAAACTTGGCACCGCCACCCCGCAACATGACGGCAATGACGCGCGGTTGATTATCGGCGGGCAAAGCATTATATCATTATTGACCATCAATAAATTACGCCAACAATTAAAAAATAAAATTTACAAATAACCATGCCGGTCAGCCGCGAAGACATCCTTGCCGATTTAAAAAAATCATTCCCAAATGCGCAGGTCGTGTTGACGCCGCTGGTCGACGACGACGACCATTGGAAATTGGAAATTGCCGCCACCGAATTTGCCGGCCTGTCGCGGGTGCAACAACATCAATTGGTCTATCGCGCCCTGAACCAAAAATTGGCACGCGACCTTCACGCCTTGCAATTAATCACCAAACTGCTATAATGAAAAAAATGAACGATATTAAAAAAGACATCGAAACCACCATCAAAAAAAACCCGGTGGTGCTGTATATGAAGGGGAATAAACAAATGCCGCAATGCGGTTTTTCGGCCGCGGTGGTCGGGGTGCTCAATCACTACGGCGTTGAATTTCACGATATCAATGTGCTGGCCGACGCCGAATTGCGCCAAGCGATAAAAGACTTCAGCCAATGGCCGACCATTCCGCAACTTTATGTCGCCGGCGAATTTATTGGCGGTTGCGATATTGTGCGCGAAATGGCGCAATCGGGCGAATTGGCCGCCCTATTCGCCGACAAGGGAATCGCGGTTAAGAGTCAGTAAAATCAAGGATTCTTATTAAAGTAAAGGCCCCGAAAGTTTAATAAGAACTTTACCTATTTTTTAGGATAAAAAAGAATTGAACGCTTATGAAAATCGATAAAGATTTTATTGAGGAATATTCAGCAGAATATCCTAACTACACCACATATGATAAGGGTGATGTCGAGTATAATTATTTAATAAATCAAATCAAAAAAGATAAAAACGTTAGCAAAGATGTTTTTGCACGCATTTGCCTTTGGAAATCTGGCGGCGATGCTTCATACTGCCCAGTAAAATCTAAACACTTTAATAATTTTAATGTTCTTTATAAAGATAGAATTGATAAGGCTACAGAATTTATAAACGCTACGAAGGTTGAGACTGACGAAAGGGGAATAGAAGCGTTAATAACAAAGGCAATAAATATACTGGATGAAGCACCTGGTATTGGTGTGGTTTACGCCGCTACGATTTTACATTTTATTTTTCCTGATGAAATTCCGATAATCGACAGGCATGCAATTGGCACACTGAAAAGCGCGGATAAATTGAATAATAATTTTCCATTAACGGGCATAGAAATAAAACATTTTATTGAATTTAAAAAAGTCATCTTCGAAATTAAAAAAGAAAATCCTACATGCTCCTTGCGAGAAATTGATAGGGCGTTATATACTTATGATAAAACTATTTAGTTGCTTTCCGCTCCTTCATAAAATAACTCGCGGCAATCGCCAATTCATAAAGTAAGATAAGCGGCACGGCCAGCGACACCTGGCTCAACGGGTCGGGCGGCGTCAACACCCCCGCTATGATAAAGGCAATAACAATCGCGTAACGTCGGTGCTTTATCAACCACGCGCGGGTAATCACCCCCAATTGCAATAACAAAATCAACAGCACCGGCGTTTCAAACGACAGGCCAAACGCCAACACCAATTGCAACACCAACGACAAATAATCGCTGACCTTGGGTTGAATCTGCACCGCCATGTTGCCCGCCGCCGTTGGCAAATTGTTAAATTGTTCAAAGCTCAAGAAAAAATCCCACGCGGTCGGAATAACCAGAAAATAAACAAACGCCGCCCCCAACAAGAAAAAAAACGGCGTCGCAAATAAAAAAAACGCGAAGCTCTTTTTTTCATGGCGATACAACCCGGGCGCAATAAACAACCAAAGTTGCAACAGCAAAAACGGCATCGCAACAATCACCGCGGCGTAAAACGCCAACCGCACATTGGTGAAAAAAATTTCGGTCAGGTTGGTGGCGATCATTTTGTGGTTAATGCCATCGCCGCCCTGTTGTTGCCACGCCGCAAACAATGGTTCGGCCAACCAACCATAAATATCTTTCGCAAAATAATAACAACCAAAAAACGCAATCAACAACGCCGCCAAACACCAAAACAACCGCCGCCGCAATTCCAACAAATGGCTTAGCAACGACATGGTCGATAATTTTTCGCCGCGCGATTTCGTCGCCGCCGTTTCGCCGGTCGCCGTTTTATCGGCAGTCAATTTTTTCGCCGTTGCGGTTTTCGCGGGGGATGTTTTTGCCATGGTTTAAGCTCGCTCGTTAATTTTGCGCTTAGGCTGTTTGACCTTACCGCCGGCCTTGCCACCAATTTTTTTTGGCGATTTTTTCTTCTTCGCCAATGCCGGCTCGCCGGCGGTGCTATTGCTTGGCGGCGCGATGGTCGGTTCGATAACCTCAACCTCGCTTAGATTTTTTATCGCCGGTTTTTTCATGGCCGATGTTGCCTGCTTGATATTATCGCGCGTTTCAACGTCGATGCCGGCGGCGTCGATAATTTTATTTTTTATATCGTCGGCGTGTTTTTTGGCGTCCATTTCATTTGCCATGTCCTCGAACATGGTTTGAAATTCATGCGCCATCAATAATATTTTGCGCCACAGCGCAACCGCGCCGCGCACCAACGGCGGCAAATCCTTTGGCCCAATCACCAACAACCCGACCACCAACACCACCAACCATTCTTCGCCACCCAAGCCAAAGAACGCCAAATGGATAGGGTATTCCACCGCCATCAGAAATTATTTCTTGTCTTTTTTGTCGTCACTGCTTAAATTTTTTTTAAAATTTTTAAGACCAGTGCCAAGGTCGCCCATGATGGACGACAATTTGCCGCCGCCACCGAACAACACCAACACAACAATCAAAATAATCAGCCAATGCCAAATGCTAAGCCCGCCCATGATACTTGCCTTTCCATTTATTTTTTTTTAATTTTATCGCCGTTTGTGCCGGCATAACCGCCGGCGCGTCCCCTTTTTGTCACCTTTTTGTCCCGTGCCTTAACCCTATCATAAAGCCCCCAAAAAGAAAAGTGAAAGAAAAGCGAAGGGCGGGCGCCACCCCCGCACCCCCCCGCGTCGCCCCACCAACCTCCCCACCAAAACCCATGACCAAAACCCCTGATGCCGCCCGCCGAAATCAAAAAAACTATTCATAGATGCATTATTATTTCCAGCCCTTTTTATTTGTAATCCGCCCCCGCCACCGGTGCATTTGATTTTTCTGTTTTTTTATGCTAGCTATAGCAGTCGCCGCAACCAGCCTTGCCATGGAAAGACCAGGCCAATTGGATGGGACAAAGAGATATGGGATAGATATTGCATAAGGGATATTGGGATAAAAAAACGAGGACATAAATAAGGGAGAACGATAGGGGAAAATAATGACAAAGGCCAAGGTCGCAAACAAAATTCTTGATAGAAAAAGCCTCGCCAAGCACCTTGCTGGTGCGGGCAAAAACATGGGGGCCGGTCGCGGCGGCAGTAACGGCCGCGGTATGAGCAGTGGTTTCCGCCGCGCCCCGTTGAAGAAGGAAGATTTAAAACGCGGGCCGATTGACCCCACGTTGGAAACCCAAGACCTAACCCGTGCCAATTTGCAAGACGGCAGTTTGGTTGTCTACCCCAGCCACGGTGTGGGCAAGGTGTTGCGCATCGAACAGCGCGATGTCGGCGGCGGCATGACGGTCGAATTGGTGGTGGTGAATTTCGACATGGAAAAATTAACCCTCAGCCTGCCGATAGAAAAGGCAAAAAAAGACGGCCTGCGCACTTTGTTATCAAAAACACAAATGGAGCAGGTGTTAAAAATCCTGCGCGGCAAGGGCAAAATCAAACGCATCATGTGGGCGAAACGGGCACAAGAATACGAGGCCAAAATTAATTCGGGCGACGCCAGTTTGGTGGCCGAGGTAGTTCGCGACCTTTATCGTCCGCCCTCCAAACCCGAACAATCTTTTTCTGAAAAACAATTATTTCAAATCGCGGTCGAACGGCTGGCGCGCGAAATTTCGGCCATCGAAACGCTTGACCTGCCGGCCGCCACCGAAAAAGTCCACGGCATCCTCCACCGCGCCAATGCGTAGTGGTGGCGCGAATAAAGAATTAATATTATTAAGACTCTCATAGCGAGGCTTGACAAAGTAAATTTTCTATTGAATACTATTCGTTATGAATAACATTATTGAGCCAACCAAAATTCCAAGGGAATCCTTGCCTAATTTACTGCCAGAGCATAAGGATGCTATCCAGACATCCCAATTTACGCTCGTGAGGACAATTGAGGGCAAGTCTAGTGTGCGCGATGCTAAATTTATAATTATTTTTCAAAAAATGAAATATTATCTTTCGGAGAAAGGTGATATTATTGGTAATATGCCACTAAAAGAAGATGAAGAAAAAGATTATAATGGGACACCAATAAAATTTTTTGAATAATGTTTAAAATATGTACATTTTGCAAAAAGATAAAGTTGCAGATAATGCAAAATGGCTTTTTATTTGTGGAAAGGAAGCTGGGGATAGATTTATCTATGATATAATAAATTCTGCTAGAGCAATTAAAGATTATCAAGGCAAAAAAGATGATAATTTTTATTACCTAATACCCAACAGCGAAGCATTTCGTAATCATTTTTTTGAAAATGGTTTAAAAATCACTTCTGATAATTATTTTGAATTGACACTTCCTAACCTTGATAAGATTGTGGCCGCCCAGAGACAATTATCTTTTCTTGGGTGCGTTGTTTCCTCACATGGATCTGTTGAAGGCGGCATAGATGAAATTATAAACCCTAATCATTTAATAAAAAAAATTTCTGATATTAAGGGGTTAACTAGCGGGCTTGTATTGCTAGGACAATGCTTTTCAGGAATTTTTAATTTACCTAATCAAGATAAAATTTGTGTGATAGGTGCTAGTAGTTTTTATCCATCTATCAGTAGAGCTCAAATTGATGAAAAATGCCACTGGATTGCTAATGTTTTTCTTTATTATTTTTCTCAATGGATAAAAAATCCTCAAGATATTGATGGTGACGAAGAAAAAAGTATCGCGGATGCCTATAAATACACGACTTACCATACCAATAAACTATTGCTAGAGGACAGGCGAGAAAAATCCAAAACATTTGATGAGTGGTGTATAAAAAAGTACACAACTATCAAAAATATGGCTGATATGCGTCAAAAGCAACTTTTTATGGGAGCTCTTAACCAAGAAATCGAAATGTATCACAATCATCAGGAGGCGTGGATTTCTGATTTAAAGCTTGGATTAAAATTACTAATACAAGATTAAAGTTATTTATTTTTCAAGGATGACGGGCAGAGTGGTTTTTGGCGACGGAGCAGGGCGCAAATTTTCGAGAATGACGGGGTAAGAGACGAACCCACCCAAAAAATATCTCCACCGCTGGCGCGGTGTTCGTATTTTTATCCCCAGTCGGCGGCTGAAGACCGCCGACGAGGCTTTACACGATTTTTTAATAATTAAAAATTGTGCTTGACATCGCCCATTTTGTTCTATATTTGTATTTTATATGTTCTTTATTTGTTC
>JASGCL010000037.1 GCA_030054115.1 Hydrotalea sp. | reverse complement strand
AATATCGGCTATCAACAAATCGCAGGGCGATTTTTTGATAATTAATTATTGTGCGCAATGATGTTTTGCGCCAGTGCCAGCCCCTCGCGCACCGCGTAATTGGTGCCTCGGTCCTCGGGGTAAATTTGCGCCATGGTGCAAAGGTAACCATTGCCAAGCGGCATGGCCTGCGGCGGAATCATCCGCGAATAATTTTTTTCCATAATCGGTTGGGCAAATGGTTCGCGCCAAATGTTATATTCGACTATCCAATCCTTGGCAAAATCGGGGAACATTTTTTTGACATGGCTGACGCAATAATCAAGATATTGTTGGTTGTTGTATTTCCACAATTTGTCGCTGGTGGCGATGTAACGCGATAAAAAAACTATCGGCGTGTTGCCGTAATTTTCCGGCGCGTCAAAATTGGTATGTTCGATAACCCCAACAAACGGAAACCCCGGGTCGTTGACATTTATCCAATAGGTCGAGGACAGGCTTTTTTTCAAACGCAACACAACGCATATATTGCCCAAATGTTTAATGGCGTGCATTTGCTTGTGGAAGGCGGCATTTTTGTAATCGCGCAACATGTCGCTGACCAATGGCATGGCCGGGGTGAAGATGTATTTATCGCCGCTGATGGTTTTTGTGCCGTTGCGTGTTTTCAGCGACAGGGCGGCGATGGTTTTGCCGCCCTTATCAATCACGGCTTTTTCCACCGCGGTGTTTAAAAAAATATCCCCGCCGTTTTTTTCCACCGCCGCCGCCAATTGCCGCGCCAATTTGCCAAACCCGCCGTTGTAATAAACCAATTCCTCATCGCCCTTTTTATTGCGCGACCCACCGCGCAGGGTTAATTTTTTCCACATCCACACCGCATTGACGTCTTTGGCGTAAATCGAAAATTTTGATTCTATCAACGGCCGCCACACAATGTCATAGGCACGGGCACCGCAAATCGGTTTCAGCCATTGCTCGATGGATAATTTTTCCAACGGCCGCCAATTTTTTATCATCCGCACGCGAAGCACCATCAACCCCAAACGCACCCGGTCGATAAAGGGCAAGGCACCAAATCGGAGCAGGTCAAGCGGCGTCGATAACCGCCAGACTTGCTTGTTATAATAAAGCCCGACGCGCGACGCCAGGCGTTTGATATTTTTTTCCAAACCCAAATCTTTTATCAATTGCAATATCGCCGTGTCGTTGTTGAACCAATGGTGATAGAATTTTTCCAACCGCACGCCATCGGCAAATTCAAAATCGCCACCCAGGCCCCCCACCGCGTCATCGCGTTCGACCACCGCGACGCGGTAACCGGCGCGCGTCAACCGCCAGGCCGCGGCCAACCCGCCAAAACCGGCACCAACAATCACCACATCGTATTTTTTTAAATCCTTCATGTTTTTATTTCGCAAATTTATTTGGCAAAGGTAAATAATTTATTCAGGGTAAATTGCACCACCAACGCCACCCCCATGGTGATAATTTTTGCCGATAATTTATCCAGCATCATGCCATCGACCAACAAAAACAACACCGCGCTTGATACCAAAAAACCCACCAACGCCACCAGGTAAAATTTTAATAAGCGGTGCCATGTCTTGTCGCGTTTTTTAAAATTAAATTGGCGGTTCAGGGCAAAACTAACGCCGGTGCCCAGCATGTAGGAAGCCACATTGGCATAAAGATAATATACCCCCGCCCAGACCAGGCCGCTGTAAGCCACAAAATCGGTCGCCGCGCCGCCGCCGCCGCATAATATATAAAATACAAAATGCCGATTAGCAAAAAATGTAACAACCCGCTTCATTGGTTTTTGCCTATCAGTTTTTGCTTTTTATTACAATCGGTTGTGGCGGGGGCAAATAGGGATTGCACAGCTTGCTTTTGCGCTACTATTCGGCTAGTCTCCGCCATGAAGAAAAGGGCGGTTTTTTCAACAAAGTTAGGCAGTTGGTTTTAATCGATTGTTTGATGGTTGAATCGGAATAGGCCGTTCTTTTCTTTATCCTATATATTTATTAACGTTATCTATTTTCTTAAAAAAAGGCAGAGCATCCATGGCGACAGTCCCCAGCGATATCGAAATTGCCCGCGCGGCAACAATGAAACCCATCAGCACCATAGCAAAAAATTTGGGCATACCGGATGAAGCCTTAAACCCCTATGGCCGCACCAAGGCAAAAATTGACCGCCAGTTTTTAGACAAATTACCCAACAAAAAAAGCAAACTTATTTTGGTAACCGCCATTTCGCCAACGCCGGCGGGCGAGGGCAAAACCACCACCTCGGTCGGGTTGCACGACGCATTATGCCGTATCGGTAAAAAATCCATCGTTGCATTGCGCGAACCATCGCTCGGCCCATGTTTTGGTGTTAAGGGTGGCGCGGCCGGTGGCGGTTATGCCCAGGTGGTGCCGATGGAAGACATCAATTTGCATTTCACCGGCGATTTCCACGCCATTACCTCGGCGCATAATTTGCTGTCGGCATTGATTGACAACCATATTTATTGGGGCAACAAATTGCGCATCGACAGCCGCCGTGTTTCGTGGCGTCGCGTGCTCGACATGAACGACCGCGCCCTGCGGCAAACCATCATCAGCCTCGGCGGTGCCAGCAATGGCTACCCACGCGAATCGGGTTTTGATATCACCGTCGCGTCGGAGGTCATGGCGATTTTCTGCCTGGCGACATCGCTGGAGGATTTGGAAAAACGTCTGGGCGATATTGTTATCGCGCAAAACATGGATAAAGAACCGGTGCGCGCCCGCGACCTAAAGGCCGAGGGGCCGATGACGGTGCTTCTTAAAGACGCCTTCTCCCCCAATTTGGTGCAGACATTAGAAAACAACCCGGCGATGATTCACGGCGGGCCATTCGCCAACATCGCCCATGGTTGCAACAGCGTTTCCGCCACGACCTCGGCCTTAAAACTGGCCGATTACGTGGTGACCGAGGCCGGGTTTGGTGCCGACCTGGGTGCGGAAAAATTCTTTGATATCAAATGCCGCAAGGCGGGTTTAAGCCCGGCGGCCGTGGTGGTGGTTGCCACCGTGCGTGCGTTGAAAATGCACGGCGGCGTGGCCAAGCCCGACCTGGGCAAAGAAAACGTGGCGGCATTGCAAAAAGGCCTGGCCAATTTAGAACGGCATTTACAAAACCTTGGCAAGTTTGGCGTGCCGGCGGTGGTTGCCATCAATCGTTTTCACCAAGACACCGAAAAGGAATTGGCCGCGATTGGCGAATTCACCGAAAAAATGGGCGTGTCGGCCTTTCCCTGCACCCACTGGGGCGAGGGGAGCAAGGGCACCGAGGCCTTGGCCAAAAAAGTGGTCGAGGTCGCCGAAAGTGGCATGGCGCAATTCCGCCCGCTTTACCCCGACAACATGCCATTGTTTGACAAAATCACCACCATCGCCCGCGAAATTTATCGCGCCGATGAGGTGCAGGCCGATAGTTCGGTGCGGCAAAAATTAAAAACCTGGGAAGACCAAGGGTTCGGCCATTTTCCGATTTGCATGGCCAAAACCCAATATAGTTTTTCGACCGACCCAAAATTAATGGGCGCGCCATTGCACCATAATGTGCCGGTGCGCGAGGTTCGATTGGCCGCCGGCGCGGGGTTTATCGTCGCAATTTGCGGTGATATCATGACCATGCCGGGCTTGCCGTCGGTGCCATCGGCGGAAAAAATCCACCTGAATAAACAGGGTGAGGTCGAAGGTTTGTTCTAGCTTATTGCCAAAACCTATTTGGTGGCGAAGATAATGGCGGGCTTTGTCAGGCCTGCTAATAATATTTTTTGTCCTTTTTTTTCGTCAAGAAATTATGGAAAATTATAAATGGCTTTGGCTGCTATAACAACGGCCATTCCTGCTATTGTTTTGGCCGCCGTGGCGATGATATAGAACCATCAGTCTTGAGTTTTTATCCGCTCCCCACCCCTGCCTTACCAAGGGTGGGGAGCAGAAAAATGCGAACCGAGGTAGTTGTTGTTTTCGGAAGGTCCGCAAAAAACTCAAATCTAAAATATATATAATATATAATATTATATATTATATAAAATTAGATCCCACTCAACATTAACCTTCAACATTTGTCTCTCCTACTTTCTTTTCCTTAAGTATTTGCCTTGTGCCTTTTGTCTTTTGCATTGGCTGTTGAAGAATAAGAAAAAGATTATTTACCTGGCGACACGTCCATTCTATAGCAATCGGACGGGTGAGCAAAGCGGATTCTATTATTTTATTTTTTAAAAAAATAAAATATAAAATATCTTTTTCCCTATCAATAGGTTTTTGTCGTTTTGCCCAAGTGATTCTTTTGCAAAAAAGAATCTTATTTCGCTTTTCCCCTGGTTAAGAGTATTTTTAGCTTTTTTATCTATTGGAGACATTATTGCATGTTATACACCGCTGACGATTCGCCCACACCCCATCGCCCAAAAAAATAAATTTATAAAAAAACCAACCTTAGAAATTTAAACCCAAACCACCGCCAAAGAACCCGATTGGCTGGTGTAATTTACGTTCTGTCGATTGTTAATCGTCAGGTTGCTGTCGTCATAAATTTTTGTCTTTTTAAATTCATGCAGGTAACGAATATTCATATCGGCGTGGAGCATGCCGTAATCATATTCAACACTAACCTGTGGCGCGATAACCAACCCTATATCTTTCGCTATATCGCCCGGGTTATTAATTGGTAATGCCGGGGCCAGGACGCTGGGTATCGGCGTTGATTGCGGCAGTGTTTTTGGCACCGGCGTCGCGTCTGGGCCAATCGCTGTCAGTAACGGCTCACGGTATCCGCCGGCGGCGGTCAATCCCGCCTGCGTCTCTGGTGATAAACTATCCCAAACATTATATCGCACCGGTGTTGGCGGGCCATGTTCAAAATCGGTTGCCCCGTTCAATACGGCGGCACCCGTAAAGTTTTTATCTTCAGATAAAATTTTATCCCATACGCCATAGGCAACCGTGCCGCTTACATACTTAAAAGAGCCTGGTCTAATCCCACCCTCAAATGCCCCACGATCCTCTTCCAGCATGCGCGCAAACTCTGCATCCCTGTCGCGTGGCGGTTTTTCGCCTGGCTTACAAAAATAATTATGCCACGCCGGGGGTGCCTCGCCATACCCCTGACTATCGTCATATTTTTTGCGTAGGAAGCCATCATCGGCCGGATTAAAAATATCGTCGCATTTAGTATGGATAGAGCTGTAGGGTGTCGGCCCTTCATATGTCGCACCACTGGCCACCCGCACACCGCCGCCTGCCCCATTGCCTGCTTGAACGGGTTCCTTATGCCAATAGATATTTGGCCTATTAACCCCTATGCCAAGGCCAATGCGCATACCGAAATGCCCGTCGCTGTCCAATTTAAAACGATAATTCGGCGTCAGGGTGACGATATTGTAATCGGTTTTGTAATTATATTGGTAATCGGCATTTTCGCCCACACCGATGGCGGTGATATTATTTTGAAAACCAAGGTAATCGACCGACAGGCCAATCCCCAGCTGATGGGTATAACCGAAGGACACCCCATAACCCATGGTGTGAAATTGCGAAGTGCCCAGGCCCAAAGTTTTAAAATTATCCGGTTGCGAAAAATTGTAAATATAACCGACATCGGCCTTTAATATTATTTGCCCGCCGATAAAGCGGCGTAGCGCGGCCAGCCCTGATTCCACATCTTTTTGCTGTTGTTCCGGCGATTCGGGCGGCGTGGTCGGTTCGACATTTTTAATAACAAACGACATGGTGTTTGCATTGGGATTTTTATCATCGTTCCTTCGCGGGTTTTCTAACTGCCCTAGGTTTTTTCTGACGCGTTCGCTATTGGCCTTGTTAATTGCGTCCCGGCGGGCTTGCGCCTCGGCCGCCAATTTTTCTTGGCGAGCTTGCGCCTCGGCCGCTAATTTTTCTTGCCGTTCTTTTCTGGCCGCTTCTTCTTGCGCACGTCTTGCCTTATCCGCCTCGGCACGTTGCTTGGCAAGTTCGGCCTGGCGTGCTTGTCTATTCTTGGCGGCTTGTTCTCTTAGGGCTTTCTTTTCCCCCAACGTCGTGGCTTGTTTTTCCTTCAATGCCTCTTCCTGCTGTGCTTTCTTTTCTTCCCGCGCAATTTTATCCGCCTCGGCACGTTGCTTGGCGGCCTCCGCACGTTGCTTGGCCAGCTCCGCCTCGCGCGCCTGTCTTTCCTTGGCGGCTTGTTCTCTTAGGGCTTTCTTTTCCCCCAACGTCGTGGCTTGTTTTTCCTTCAATGCCTCTTCCTGCTGTGCTTTCTTTTCTTCCCGCGCAATCTTATCCGCCTCGGCACGTTGCTTGGCGGCCTCGGCACGTTGCTTGGCCAGTTCTGCCTGGCGTGCTTGTCTATTCTTGGCGGCTTGTTGCTTATTTAAAATATTCACCGCCCCGGGTTTTATATTTTCGCCGGTGCCATTATCAAGGTTGTTAATATTTTCTTCCTTCGCCGCCACCGGCACGCCGGTTTTCAACCCGCCGCAATAACCGATGCAAAAAATAAGCGTAAAAACCGGCTTTTCCTTGACGATGCTTAATTTCCCAACCCCCAGGCCGGTGCCGGGTTTACATTTGTTATAAAATCCTACGTAACTAACCTTGTGGCCGCCAAGCGTGGCGATGTAACAGGTCGCCTCGTCCAGCGACAGGGTATGGGCAACCTCGCCCTCGACTTGCGGTTGCGCGGCAGTGGCGACATTAATATTTAAATTCGTGATGCTGTCCGCCGCCACCATTTGATTGGATTGAGCAAAAACGATAGGCGTCGATGTAAAAAATAATGCTATCGATAAAAAACATATTATAATTTTTTTTAAAAAAACGCCCATACCCAGCCATTCCGCTTGTGTAAGGCCAATATCTAAATGTCTGTCCCCTCAAAAAATCCGCGATGGCGCGCGCCACAACCTCTACCGACTTCATTCTATTCTAAAACCACGCGGATAGGAACAACCGACGGGTTAGTTATCGCAAGTTGTCTTTCGCCGCAAAAATAAACGATAAAAATAATTAAACAATCAAATATATTTTTTTAACCAGCCGATGCACGCGGCACGTGCCGCGCCAATCCTTTGGAAAAAAAGCAAGGGTGTCGGGTTTTATTTCTATCACCTCGCCAGTTGCATCGTTGGTATAGGTCGCATCGCCGACCAAAAAATGACAATATTCGTCGCGCGTTACATGACAATGCCAAAACCCCGGGGTGCAGGTCCAAAAACCACATTCGGCACTGCCGTCACCCGCGCGGTTGAGGAGCAAGCCGGCGGTTGTGCTTTCGCCTTCCAACATCGTTGGTATCACGCCCCAATTTTTTAAATCCTTCGCCAACAATGTCGCCAGGGGATTGCGCAACAATTGCGGTCGGTCGGGTGTGCCGGCCATTTTTTGGGTGGCGGAAAGAATATAACTAACCCGCAATGGTTCGACCACGCGCGCCACGCCGCGCCAACCGGCGGGGAACAACACCGCGTCGTTGGCGGCCATGGTTATTTTATCGCCGGCCGTTCCCTCATATTCCACCTGGCCCACCATCACCCACAATAATTCATCGCGCGGCACCGCCAATTGCCATCGCCCGGGGGTGCAGGTCCAAAGACCGGTTTCTATAGCCGGCATTTTATCCGTCGCAACCGACTTATGCAACAATCGGCCATGCGAATGGGATGCCGTGCCGTCCAACGCATCGGGTTGCGGCCCCCAATCGGCCAGGTCGTTATAATGGCTTGCGTCATGAATATGCGGCGCGCTGGATTGTAAATTCGTCATGTCGTTTTTCGTGGTAATTATTTGTGAAAGGCGGGTGTTATAAAAGCTCGGCCAATAACCGCGCAGCCTTCTCCGCCCCGGGTTCTGCCTGCATGGTGCGCGACGCCATGGCCAAATTATGTGCCATGGTTTTATCGGTCAAGATGGTGTGGATGGCCTTGGCCATTTCATCGTTCGTCCAATTATAGCGGTCAAGTTTTAACCCGTGGTGGGTTTCCTGCAGGCGGGTGGCATTGTCATGCCCGTCCCACACATAGGGCAAAATAATCGCCGGCTTGCCAAAATACAAACATTCGGTGAAGGAATTATTACCGCCGTGGTGGATAACGCCGTCGACCTGGGGGATGACCGAGGGTTGCGGGAACCATTTGGCAAGATGCACATTGCCAGGCACGTTTTTATAGGAATCGATGTAATCGCCAACATTGACCAAGGCGCGATAGGGCAAGCCGCCGACCAAATCGATAAGCCGTTGCAACAATGCCGTATCGCCCGCACCCAACGAACCGAAAGAAATATAAAGCAACGGCTTGTCATTATGGTTGGCGAAGGTCGGGATTTTATAACCTGCCTCGCGCCGGACGCATCCCTCCAGGTATTGGAAACATGTCGCGTCAAGCGGGTGACGGCGTTTAAATTTTACCGCGCTGGGGTAAAGCAACAGGTTGAGGTAGGGCGATGATTCAAAAAATTGCCCCAGCGGATATGGTTCCTCGCCACAATCTTGCAAGAACCCATTGAAGTCGGCATGGATGGTTTTTATCACTTGGTTAAAATGGTCTTCAAATTTTTTAAATCCCGCCGTGTCATTTTCGCCACAACCCGACAGATGCGGCGGAATCGCCGGGTCGGGTATTTCGTTTTCAGAACATGAAATCACCCGCACCCACGGCACCTGATGTTGTTGGCTGTAATGTTTGATGGCGGGAAATAAAATAACATTATCAACACACACCATGTCCGGTTTGACATCGGCCAAAATAGTGGGCAAGGATTTTTCCGCCCATTTGGCGGTTGAGACAATCGCCGCCCAGCAATCCTTCACGTAATTATCGATTTGGTCATAGGGGCTTTTGCGGAAATTCGGAATATGGCCGTTGATAAAATCTGACCAGTATTTTGCCATCTCCGCCGCCGGCATCGGTTCCGACATTGGCACATGATATTCGGTAAAACCATATTGTTGAAAAACGCCGGTAAAGCCCGGGTCGCACAAAAACACCGCGCGATGCCCCAATTGTTCAACGGCCTGGGCGATGCCGACCGAATTAAGGGCGGGGCCGAAGGCGGCCTCGGGGAAAAAGGCGATGGTTTTACCAGTCATTTTTTTTATCAATTTTTTATTATTATGATATTAACGGCAATTTTCTTTTGGTTTGTGCAATTGTTTCGTGCAATGGGCTGGTCGCGGCAACCCATGCCGCGATGCCAAAGCCAAAACTAAACCAATTGTAGCCTAGCCGGCAATAAATGCAAGCCTAAGATTAAAAAAAAGTAGATTAGTCGCAACCAATCAACCAAACATCATATATCGCGTGGTCAAGCGGGTTGAGGGCGGGGGAAGATGAAAACATCCACCCCGAAAAAACCCGAGTCTCGCCATTGGCATTTTTAACCGCCACGCTTTCGGTTGTCTCCCCCGGTTTTTTGCGTTGCGCGCCACCATCCCAAATTTGGAAAAACGCCACCGAATCGCTGTTCGAATTTTTATAGCAAGCAAACAACTTAATCTTCAATTTGCCAAATCTTTTTTCTGTGCCGACCGGCATTTTCTCCTCGCGCAATTCGAGCGTCAATTTATTCAGCATGCGCGTGGTGGCGGTCTTGGCGGCCTTATTATTTGTCTTGCCTGCGGTGGCGGGCGGCGTCCCATTATTATTATCGGCGCTATTATCGCCACCATCGGTCTGCGCCATCGCCAGCATCGGCTTGCCCATGCCAATAGCAATGGGCGAACAAGCCAACACCACCCAACAACAGGTGGTGACAATTTTGCGTTTCATTATTTTTTACCTTTTTTATTTTTATTATTTTTTTTTACTTGCTTATTTGCTCGCTTTTTTAGCAGTCAGTTTCTTTATCATTTTTTTATCAATGATGTAATGGCCTTTAGCACGTTTTTTCTCTTTTTGCGCCACCCCCAAGGACACCATGTAACTTAGGGCGTCCTTCACTTTCATATCCAGCCGGATGGTTTTTGTTTCATGCACAATGAACAGCGTGCCGCTGGTCGGTATCGGCACAAAGGGCATAAATATCGTCAAAAACCCCGGGCCGAGTTTTTTTTCTATCTCGTCCCCCGGTTGGTGGTTGGTGACAAAGGCCAGTGTCCAAACCCCGTCTTTCGGGTATTCGACCAGCACCGCGGCCGAAAAGGCGTCGGTGCCAGTTCCAGTGGTAAATTTTTTGAAAATATCCTTGATGTTGCCATATAATTCACCCAAAAATGGAATTTTTTCCAACAACCAATCGAGTGAATCGACTATCAACCCGCCCCCGCGGTTGGCGGTAAAAAAACCAACCACCAAAAAAAACAACAATAGTATCAAAATACCCAAGCCATGAATATTGCCGCCATATTCGTCGGGGATGAATGGCAACACATTGCTGTCGATAATACCCAACACCCAGCGCACAATCACCACCGTCAAATAAAGCGGTATGGTGGCCAGCACGCCGGCCAAAATATATTTGCGCAATAGTTTAAAGAATTTTTTCATGGTTTTTATTATATATTATAGCATAGATTTACAGCGCGGTAAAATCATTTGGGAAATGCGCCATCGCCGATTTGATGGGGTTGCTGGCGGCCTGGCCCAGGCCGCAAATCGAGGCATCGCCCATGACCTGCGCCAATTCGTTGAGCAAATCCTTATGCCATTGGCGACCCTGCATCAGGGTCAATGCCTTTTCGGTGCCGACGCGGCATGGCGTGCATTGGCCGCATGATTCATGTTTAAAAAATGCCATGAGGTTTTCGGCAATGTCGGCGATGTTATCCTTATCCGACAACACCACCACCGCGGCCGAGCCGATGAAGCAACCATAGGGTTGCAGGGTATCAAAATCGAGCGGGATATCGGCCATGGTTGCCGGCAATATACCACCCGACGCCCCGCCTGGCAAGTAACCTTTAAACTCATGGCCATCGGCCATGCCGCCGCCGTAATCGTCAATCAATGATTTTATGGTGATGCCGGCCGGCGCAAGTTTCACCCCCGGGTTTTTTACCCGCCCCGACAGGGAAAATGACCGCAGGCCGACGCGACCATTCGCGCCAAAACTGCTCCACCATGCCGCGCCGCGCGTTACAATTTCCGGCACCCAATAGAGGGTTTCGACATTATTAACCAGCGTCGGGCGATTAAAAATACCAACCTGCGCGACAAATGGTGGGCGGTTGCGCGGCAGGCCGCGTTTGCCCTCGATAGATTCCAACATCGCCGATTCCTCGCCACAGATATAGGCACCGGCGCCGCGCCGCAATTCGACCTTGATATCGCCAAAAAATGGTTCGGCCTCGCGCAACGCATCTTGCAACAACAACCTGATATCGGGGTATTCGCCACGCAAATAAATAAATATCTTTTCGACGCCGACAATTTCAGCCGCCATCAACATGCCGCTGATAAATTGGTGCGGGTTGTTGGCGAGGTAGAAATAATCCTTGAAGGTGCCGGGTTCGCCCTCGTCGATATTCACCGCCATTAATTTTTTGCCGGCAAGGTCGCGCACGATTTGCCATTTTTTGGCGGTGGGGAAGCCCGCCCCGCCCAGGCCGCGCAAATTGGCCGAACCCAACATTGCCAATACCTCGTCGCCAAATTTTTTATCGGCGCGAATTTTTTTTAACAAATCGTAACCCTTGACCTCGCCGGCTTGAAATTTTGCCAATGGCCATGGTTGCAACCTATCGGCTGACACCTCGCCCTTTTTAATTTTGTTGGCAATGGCCTCGACCCCCGATTTGCCCTTTAGGTCGTAGGCGTAGGAAAGCCCAACCTGCGCCACCGGCGCGTGGTCGCAATGCCCCATGCAGGCACTGGGTTTTATCCGCACGCCGCTCGGTTTTATTTTTTCCAAATCGCTTATCAATTGCCTTGCGCCGGCCATCATGCAAACCACCGAATCGCACACCCGCACCGTGATGGCGGGCGGGGTTTCGTCATCTTCCAACATATCGAAATGGTCATAGAACGTGGCGACCTCGTAAACCTCGGCCTCGGCCAATTTCATCACCTCGGCCAATGCCTTCACGTGTTTTTGTTTGATGCCGTTATATTTGTCTTGGATTAAATGCAGGTATTCGATAAGCAAATCGCGCCGTGGCTGGTTGTTGTTTTCCGGATTTAAGTCCTTGGCATTTTCAATTAAAAGAAGAACCTCTTGATAGGCCGAATCATCAAGCGGCCGTCCCTTCATGCCAAATGGCCGTTGCTGTTTTTTAAATCCCGGGTGGGCAAATGCCTTGGCGGGCTGGTTGTTTTCTTTGGCAGACATGATTTTTGACCTGAAAATAACCTTTAGCCAAAAACGCCGTTATAAGCAACGAGAATTTATGGGGC